>JALRFC010000244.1 GCA_023253875.1 Candidatus Kapaibacterium sp. | reverse complement strand
ATGATGTTCTGACATATAAAATTCCTTTGTACATTATTGACCGGGAAAAGCATAACGGACTATTGTGCCCGTATGCGGTGAGATAGCATTCCAAGAATCACAATTCTCGAATGCGAGCGAAACTATGCAACAAGTTGGCATTGATTCAGTGACATTGTCACGAGCTAGTAAATTCACCATTAAGGTAATTGTGGGATTATGTCCTACAATCACAATATGTGAAAGGGAATCATCCACTTGATGAATGAAACTCGTATAATCATTGATGAATGCATGATAAAGTAATGTATGTTCTTCTAATGGGATAAGGGGATCAATTCCATTTCGAATCAATTCTGCAGTTGTCAAAGCACGTAAAGCTGTGCTTGAAAAGAATATATCGGGTTTGAAAAATTCTGCTTTCAATCGTTCAGACATCAAAGGGGCATCTATCAAACCACGATCATTCAGCGGTCTATCATGATCTCTTAGACCCATGATATGATTAGACTTTGCATGTCTGATGAATGTGATCTGTTTCATTGGAATATCGGCCTCTTTTCACCGGCTTTGATGGAGATGGATAGAAAGTTTTCCTTTGGAACCAATGGACATGCATATTCTTTATTATAGGCACAATATGGATTATATGCTTTATTGAAGTCAAGGAAATACTCGCTATTATCTGGCGAATGTTCAACTTCCAAATATCTACCGGATTCATATGTTTCGACGCCATTTGTTTTGTCTTTGAATGGAATGAAAATCATATCATCTTCCGCATCCAAAGATCTATATCCTGTCAATGTGAAAGTGGTCCCATCTTGATCTTGAATGGAAAATGAGCCATAACGCAACATTGTTCTTTTTTCATAACCCTTTGAAGTCAATAATTGAACAGTATCAGGATGTGTGTTCACTTTGAATTGAGCATAGAATGCAAAGTCTTCGGTGGCAGGAAAATACTGCAAACCCTCGAATTGATACTTTTGATCTTCTTTCAAAGGGGAGGAAGCATCATTCTTGAAAAAGTCATCAAGTTCCTTCCTTCTCTCAATGATAGCTGATTCATCATATACAAGTGTCATATCTTCCTCAAATGAACAAGATGACAGGACAACCATATAAACAATGATGAGTATTGTCTTTATGAGGAAAGATATGTCGCGATTCACTAACATTAGAAATTCTTCCACATCATGGATTCAACCGGTTCATGAGTCTTGGCATTATATTTTGCTGAACCTTTCACATTATACGGTGTTTCAATCTCACCTTTCACCTCAAAGTAAATGAGTTGACCGATTGGCATTCCTGCATAGACTCTCACCGGTTGTTTTACTGAAATTTCCAATGTCCAATAATTACAAAATCCTACATCTCCTTTTCCTGCCGTAGCATGAATATCAATACCGAGTCTACCGATACTTGATTTTCCTTCGAGAAAAGGCACATGATCATGTGTTTCAGTATATTCTTCAGTTACACCGAGATAGAATACATCAGGCATCAATACACAACCTTCCTCAGGAATTTCAAAAGTAGTGATGGTATTGTGAAGTTTGGCATCAAGTATGTCTTCATCATACGTGGCAAGAAGTTTGCCCAAATGCACATCATAACTATTGGATCCGAGGCATTCTCTACGAAAGGGTGTGATAACGATTCGTTCACTCGCTATATTTGCAAGGATTTCTTTGTCTGTCAAGATCATATATTCAGCTCCGCTGTAATTGTTTGGTGCTGACAAAAATACAAAAAAACGCTTGGGTAAGAATCCTGAATAGAGGTCATAATGATAGAAAATATCATCCCATATGATGAATGGTCAAGCATGAAAGCTCCGATCGAGCCGAATGATCAAAGATTCGCTTCAAGAATCAAGGTTTTGGAGTCATTTGATTGTTTGCAACCGAGTGATATCGTCTTGATGGGTATTCCCCAAGATATAGGAATTGCAAGAAATGGAGGAAGGCCGGGTGCATCATTGGCACCATTCAAGATTCGTGAGTTTTTGGGAAAATTGTCGGTATTTGGCATTCTTGACTATGATGGAGAAATCTATGATGCCGGTAATATAGACTGTGAAGGAAGGGATCTCGAAGACATCAGAAATGATCATTATGATGTCCTACATAGGATATTACACATGGGTGCCCGAGCTATTATCCTTGGTGGTGGCCATGATATTGCCTTCCCTTCATGCAAGGCTGTATTGGATATCACTCAAAAGACCGGAATAATCAATATAGATCCTCATCTTGATGTTCGGGTCTATGGTGAAGGGAAATCTCATTCCGGTTCACCATTTCGGGAGATGTTTGAGTATAAACAACCACAGGAATTCGTGGAATTTGGAACACAAACTTTTGCGGCATCTTTACATCATCGTGATTTTGTGAATTCACATGGGGGAAAGATCATACCCTATAAACATATACGAACAATCGGCAATCCCGGGGAACACTTACAAGAAATACTCAAATCCATGCATGCTGCTGCATTGAAATCATATGTTAGTTTCGATATGGATGCTGTTTGCTCAGCTTTTGCACCAGGTGTGAGTGCTCCTGCCAGCATTGGATTTACCTCCGATGAAATCATCGATATGGCTTATAGAGCAGGAGCAGAGGGATGTTCATTGATTGACATTGTGGAAGTCAATCCCTTATTGGATATCGATGATAGAACATCGAGATTGGCAGCTTTGATGATTGCCACGTTCATTTCAGGTCTGGCCGATCATTTACGATTCAAGCCATAAACCCATTCCACCAATACGAATGACACCAAGGAAGATCAATAATAAAGAGACTATATATGCAATCAATGTATTACGTAGTCTTTTACCTGT
Source organism: Candidatus Kapaibacterium sp. (assembly GCA_023253875.1). Lineage (GTDB taxonomy): Bacteria > Bacteroidota > Ignavibacteria > Kapaibacteriales > UBA961 > UBA961. Next base: position 91 of record JALRFC010000244.1, on the reverse strand, counting down.
CTCCAATTTTTTCCAAGCTGCTGGAGAATGAGCGATTGCTATTGCCAGAATCATTGTTGTTGCATGCTCCAATTGAATTCTGAGTGCGGAC
>JALRFC010000243.1 GCA_023253875.1 Candidatus Kapaibacterium sp. | reverse complement strand
CGATATGTTGGCGGTGGACAATAAATTTCATCACCGGATTCAACCACCACATTTTTTTCATCGCCTTTGATCCATACATGTGAGCGACCCTTGATGATGCGTGTTAATTCCTTTCGGCACCACTTGCATAACCACCTGCTCTATCAACATACCACTGCATGGATTTGCCGGGCTCGAATGTGACATATCCGGGATTATTCACCTGACCATAGACATATACACGTTTTGGATTTTCGGGAATCACGATGATATCTCCCGATTCCAATAATACATTGTCTTCTTCAGATCCATTATATGCTTTTTGTATATCGCATGCCACAGTCGGCTGACGGAACATGGTATGCATGAGATATCGCGTAGTGTCTTCTGCAGTGAGATCAGTATACTGCATGCCCATGATTGCACGATATCGCGGTTCATTCGAGGCAGGTTGTTGTTGTTCTTTGCGAACGATATAGGCCAATGGCAAATATGCTTTGTCTGTGAATCCACCTGCTTGTTCGATGATGTCTTTCAATTTAGTCTGACCCTGCACGATTGTGAATGCACCGGGTTTCTGAACGGAACCGGTTACTTCCGCAACACCTGACATAGCGCCTTTCGCGGAATATTCCTTTTTTGAAACCACGATCACAGCACCCGGAATCAAATCGGGATCTTCACTAAATGTTCCATCTTCTTTCAATGTCAAAGTCTTCAGCATATCGCCTTGTTTCAATTGAATATTTGATGGATCAGCATCATCAGTCAAACCATATGCAAGTTTCAACAGCATTGATGCTTTATCACCTTTTTTGAATGCGATATTGATTGGTCTGATCACTGCACCGGCAATAGCAATAGCTGAATTCAACCCTTGATCAAAAGGAACAAATATCTGATCTCCTTCACGGAGTGTTGGATCATCTTGTATTGTTGAAAGAGCCAAAGAGCGCTCCAAATCTGCATTTGCGGAAGTTCCATCAGCATGAAGAACGGTAATATTTCTTGCCACATAGGATGGCAATTCATCATTGCCGGTTAATGTACCACCACGCATTGCAGAACGTCGTGCTTCAATCACGGTGAGTTCTTTTGCACTTTCCATCAATGCTTGACTTGTTCCTGCATTTGGTTGTGATGGAGTTTTCGGTGGTTGATTTGCAAGTCGAATGACTGTGGAAACACGCATCGAAGCTGGTACGGCATAGGTTCCGGGATAACGGACATTGCCTCTAATGCTGATATATAATGATCTACATTTTCTCAGCATGACAGTCACTGTCGCATTTGGATTGCGTTGCTTCATCATATCGATGATCATAGACTTCGCTTGCGACAATGTTGCATTCTTGAGTGACAATTCTCCAATTCTCGGAACGAGTACGGAATTTTCAGGTGTGATTGACACGAATTGCTCTGTGGCATTACCGGATAATGTTTGTATGGACAATACATCACCGGGGCCGATGCGATAATGGTCTGCATCAACGATATTATCCGATGGCAATAATTCCGCTTTCAAAAGATCTGCGCTTCCGGGTGCGGAAGATTGCATCAATTTTGTCATGTCGAAATCACCCGATGAACCCATCAATTGAGCTTGCATTGACATTGATGCGAGCAATGAAATCATGATGAGTATTCCGCAACTGATCATGCGGATGTTCTTAAAGAATTGAATCATTGTGTCTTGATGCATTGTGTCACAAGTATTTCTGCTATCCGCTCTGCCGCCTTACCATCCCACAATGGTGGAATAGATCCTTGTTTGCGTGGCAAATGCACGATATCATGCAATGCTTTTGCGATGGACTCTGGATTAGGTTCAATCAATATATTCGTTCCAAGTTCTATTGTGATAGGTCTTTCCGTCGTTGTTCTCGCCGTGATGCATGGGATGCCAAGCACCGTAGTTTCTTCTTGTATTCCACCTGAATCGGTGAGTACAAAATCCGCATCTTTCATCAATGCAAGAAAATCAATATATCCTTTCGGATGGGTGATGATGAGTTGTTTTCCGGATTTAATGATATCAGCAAATCCATACTCGCGAATTTTTGAACTAGTGCGTGGATGCATTGGAAAAACGATTGCTCTATCATTCGAAATTTCAGCAAGAATACTCAGCAAAGATTTTAGTTGTTTCGGATCATCCACATTGGATGGACGATGCATGGTGACTAAACCATATTTCATATTCTTCAAGCCAAGTTCTTCTCTCACATGTGATTGTTCTGCTTTCGGCATTGCGAAATGCAGTGAATCAATCATGGTATTTCCTACGAAAAATATATGGTCTTCGGGATATCCGGAATCTTCCAGAATTCTAGTACCCGATTCTTCTGTCGTAAACCAATAATCACAAATGGAATCTGTTGCGATGCGATTGATTTCTTCCGGCATTGTACGATCATAACTGCGCAATCCGGCTTCGACATGCACGGTTGTTATTCCCAGTTTAACAGCAACGAGAGCACATGCAATCGTTGAGTTCACATCACCGACAACAATCACGAGATCAGGTTTAAGTTCTAGACATGTCTGCTCGAATGCAATCATCACTTTTGCTGTTTGCTCAGCATGAGATCCACTGCCGATTCCAAGAAACTTTGATGGCTTCGGCATTTCAAGATCTTGAAAAAATGCATCGCTCATTGTGGCATCATAGTGTTGACCCGTATGCACGATATGATGCTCATAATTGGGAGCATATTTCTCGAATGCTCGATGGATCGGAGCGACCTTCATGAAATTGGGTCTGGCACCGACAACAGAAATGATGCGATAGGTTTTGTTCACGATCCGCTACCCAATAGCACGACATTTTTCTTTGAACCGCGAATCTTTTTCGTTGCATTGCGAGTGTCAATCACGACTTTTGCATTCTTCACGATCATTGCATAATCAAAGCATGTATGATCTGTCGTGATCACCACGATATCATATTTCTTCAGAATTGCCGGAGTGAGATTCTTTT
>JALRFC010000242.1 GCA_023253875.1 Candidatus Kapaibacterium sp. | reverse complement strand
GAGATGTGCATATTCAACAGCGATGGGGAGGCCCACATAGCCAAGACCAATCACACCAACGGTGATTGCATGATCTTGAATGGAGGACATCAATGCATCTGCAGTATGCTTGCCACTTGATTGTTTCTTGATAGCCATGATTTATCGTTCTCTGTGATATTGCTGTGAATAATAGTCTCGATATTCTCCGCTCAATACATGCTCGCACCATTCGGGATGGTCTTGATACCATTCTATTGTTTCGCGGAGACCTAGTTCAAAAGTGATGCGTGGTTTCCATCCCAATTCTTTTTTGGCTTTGCTCGCATCGATTGCATAGCGTTTGTCATGTCCTGGACGATCTTTCACGAATTGAATGAGATCTTCGGATTTGCCGAGTATGGACAAAATAGTCCTCACGATATGCAAATTGTTACATTCATTTTCTGATCCGATATTATAGACTTCGCCGGGAATTCCATATTCATAAGCACGATGAATCGCATCGCAATGATCATTCACATGAATCCAATCTCGCACATTGAGTCCATCGCCATAGACAGGCAATGACTTCGATTCCATTGCATTGAGAATCATGAGTGGAATCAGTTTTTCCGGAAATTGTCTTGGACCATAATTATTCGAACATCGCGTAATGACTGCCGGTACTCCATGCGTATGATGAAATGCTCGCACGAACATATCAGCTGATGCTTTTGATGAAGAATAAGGCGAATTTGGTGCCAAAGGTGTTGATTCTGTGAATAATTCTGTAGAATGTTGATCCAATGATCCATACACTTCATCTGTAGAGACTTGCACGAACTTTTTGAGCTTCATATCTCGTGCCACTGTCAATAATGAGACAGTCCCTTGAATATTTGTTTCAATGAATGGATTCGCATTTTGAATGGATCTATCAACATGCGATTCAGCCGCGATATTGATGATGCCTTCCACAGCATATTGCTCGCATAGACTATGCATCAATTCTGTATTTTGAATTTCAGCATGTATGAAAACATGTCGCGGATCATTCTCGATTGCTTGTAAATTTTCGAGATTTCCCGCATAGGTGAGAGCATCCACATTGATGATGCGGAGATTAGTATTGGTAGCAAGCATTTGCATGACAAATGCGCTGCCGATGAACCCTGCCCCACCTGAGACGAGGATGGTTCTGTGTCCGGAATCTGACATTGAAGCCATAATGGTTTGAATAATGGCTCAAAAATACGGAATGACTGCTCCGCGACCAATAGTATATGCCGTACATGCAAGGATTTGAGCCATAAGCATCTCGAAATGATGGAACCAAAGCGACATTTTACCATGTTTTGCGCTTATCTCACGATTATCCCATTCAATCTCCTTATAGAATATGAATATCATTGTCATCGGAAGTGGTTTTGGCGGACTCAGTGCCGCGATTCGTTTACAAGCACAAGGACATCAAGTCACCATAGTCGATAAGCTCGACAAGCCCGGTGGAAGAGCTTATGTATTTGAGCGCGATGGATACAAATTTGATGCTGGTCCGACGATTATTACCGCTCCATGGCTGATTCATGAATTATTTGAAATAGCCGGCAAGAAAACCGATGATTATGTCAAGATCATTCCAATTGATCCATTCTATAATGTACGCTTCGAAGATGGAACCATATTCCGTTATAATGGAGACAAAGACTCGATTCTCAAGCAAATCGAAGCATTAAATCCGGATGATGTGAAAGGATATCACCGTTTCATTAGAGATGCCGAGAAGATCTTTAAAGCGGGATTTGATTTGATTGATAAGCCTTTCACTACAATTGGTTCAATGCTTAAAGTTCTACCAGATCTCATTTCATTGCGTGCGGAGCGTTCTGTTGCGGGCATGGTGAATCAGCATATCAAAGATTACAGACTTCGTCAGGTATTCAGTTTTCATCCTTTGCTTGTAGGTGGAAATCCATTTCAAACAACATCCATTTATGCTTTGATTCATATTCTGGAGCAAAGATGGGGCGTATGGTTTGCGATGGGAGGCATGGGTGCATTGGTTCAAGGACTCGTGAATGTATTCAAAGATATAGGCGGGAAGATTCAACTTGCCACCGAAATCCAAGAAATCATGATAGATGATGCAACCAAGCGTGCCACGGGCGTCAAGACCACATCCGGTGAAATTATCAAAGCTGATATTGTGGTGAGTAATGCGGATGTCGGTAATATGTATATGAAGATGATTCCCGCAAAATATCGCAAGAAAAACACGGATAATCGCATGAAGAATCTGCATTATTCGATGAGTTTATTTGTGATGTATTTCGGTACGGACAAAAAGTATGAAGATCTTGCACATCATGAGATTATCATGGGTCCACGATATAAAGAGCTTGTCACCGACATTTTCAAGAAGAAGCATTTGGCAGATGATTTCTCATTGTATTTGCATCGTCCTTCGGCGACAGATCCATCACTTGCTCCTGAAGGACATGATTGTTGGTATGTTCTTTCGCCCGTTCCACATCTTGCATCCGGTACAGATTGGTCAGTGAAAGGTCCGGAATATCGTGATCGCATCGTGAAATATCTCGAAGAGCGCTATATGCCTGATTTATCCAAGCATATTGTCAGCGAGCATTATGTCACTCCCACCTATTTCCGCGACACACTCAATTCTCATCTCGGCAATGCTTTTGGCGTAGAACCTATTCTAACGCAATCCGCATGGTTCCGTCCTCATAATCTTTCAGAAGATATTTCCAATCTCTATATCGTCGGAGCAGGAACTCATCCAGGTGCAGGGTTACCAGGCGTTATGAGCAGCGGAAAAATCGTCGCAGAAATGATAAATGGAAAATGACAAATGATGAATTGCGAATGAAATGAAAGAATTGAGGAATAGAGAAATTGAAAAATGTAAGAATGAAAAATGATGTGTTAGTTAGTTCCTTTTTTAGCCTTTCTATTTATGGCAAGAAGTATAAAGAATATGTCTTTTGTAAAGACTGAGCTTG
>JALRFC010000241.1 GCA_023253875.1 Candidatus Kapaibacterium sp. | reverse complement strand
ATAATGCTTTCATGACATGTGTAGGAATGAATGGTCTTGCAGCATCATGAATAAGGAGTTTATCAGATTGTCTTGCAAATGTTGTCTGTAATGCATTCACAATCGAATCTTTTCTCTCCTTTCCGCCTTCCACAAATGCAATGGCTGATTCGGGTAGATATTTCACACAAATAGGTAATAATTCAGCTATCCATTGCTCTTCGCAAGCGATGATTAATGAAATTGTATGTGTACCGCTTGCAAATATTCCATCAATCAAAGATCGAATTGCATATTCAATGACCATTACATCATGAATCTTGAGATATTGTTTAGGGATGTCTTTTCCCAAACGTATTCCTTTGCCGGCAGCCGGTATGATACAAGCAATATTCATGAATACACCAAGTACATATACAAAAGGCAGACTATTGCCTGCCCTTTCTAACTATCTGATTTATCAAAGACTTATTTATCTGCTTCGCCCATGACGGGGTCAACGGAACCAATAATTGCAACAATGTCGGAAACCATTGAACCTTCAGACATATATTTCAGACCTTGAAGATTGGAAGATGAAGGAGAGCGAATCTTCAATTTCCAGGGATGTCCGGTACCATCTGATACAATAAAGAATCCAAGTTCACCTTTTGGACCTTCGATTGCAGTATATGTTTCTCCAACTGGTGGCATAGCACCGAAATTGATCAACATAAAATCATTGATCAATTCTTCCATTTTAGTATAAATATGAGCTTTCTGAGGAAGAACATGTTTCGGATCATCTGCCAATACGGGGCCTTGTGGTAATTTATCCAAAACTTGATGTATGATTTTCACAGATTCCTTCATTTCTTGTACACGGACTATATATCGTGCCCATGTATCACAATCATTATGAGTGATGACATCAAAGTCCAATTGATCATAAACCCAATATGGCATATCACGACGTAGATCATGATTTATGCCGGAACCACGCAGGCAAGGACCTGTCAAACCAAGTTGGATTGCTTTATCAGCAGGCATATATCCAACACCTGCCAAACGTTCGATGAAAATTCTATTTCGATTGACTAATCCTTCTGATTCCTTTAATCTATCCGGAAACTGATTCACCCAATCTCGAATCATTTTTAATACTTCAGGTGATATATCATTGGCAATACCACCAATTCTCGAGAAACTTGTCGTAAATCGAGCACCACAGATGAGCTCAAAAATATCATAGAGTTTTTCTCTTTCAGTAAATGTCCACAAGAATAGAGTCAATGCTCCAACATCCATACAAGTGGCTCCCATAGCCATGAGATGGGAACTGATTCTTGCCATTTCAGATAAGAGAACCCGAATCCATTGAGCTCTCTCAGGTGCTTCGATGCCGATTGCTCGTTCAATTGCATATGCAATGCCCATATTATTGGACATCGGCGACATATAATCCAGACGATCTGTGTGAGGAATGAACTCATGATATGTCATGGCTTCAGCCAATTTTTCATATCCACGATGAAGATATCCAAGTTCTGGCACACATTTAACGATTGTTTCACCATCAAGGCGTAATAATACCCGCAATACACCATGCGTGGCTGGGTGCTGTGGACCCATATTCAAAACCATTTCATTGTCCAATGGATCTTCGAACATCACTGTGGTGTCCTTATCCATAAGCTCTTTCATGATCTTGTTTTGACGTACTGTATGTACTCTTTCAAGTGTCGAAGTTGCGGTTAGTGGTATCATGGCGATACTTTGTTGAATCGTGAATAATAGTGCTGTAAAAATACCAAAAATCCGTAGTGTGACCAAATAAGTAACATGGCGTTTTCTCATGATTACTGTCAATGCTTGTCTTAATCTTTGATTCAAAGAATTGAATGTGAAGATTTACGCCTTACTTCTTTGTTTTTGGGAATTATTACGAGTGCACTTACTATCAATTCAGTAAATTTGGTCTCCCTAATCATAGTAAACCCATGAATGTACTTCTTGTATTTATAGGACTTATCATACCCATCATTTCTTTTGCGGGGAATGGTGAACAAAGAATGATTACTGATATTGGCAATATTCGATTGTCGATAAGCAGTTTTGGTACTATCGGCACTGGTTTTGCCGGATGGCCGAAGATACCTTCTTGTGAATATCCAAGAGGAAGTGGGATAGAACATATGTTCCTCGGTGGACTTTGGGTTGGTGGTATCAAAGACATCGGAGGAAATAGAATTACAGCCGTTTCAACAGGAGCAATTGATGTTTCTTCTGTGTTAAACATTTCACAAGGCTTTGAATTCACCAATATTGATAGTAATTATCTCATTCAAAGCTCATCCCTACCCAATGATTTATATTATAGCCCGAAAGCTATCAGTCATCGAGATTATGTGACAGTATTTACAGATACGAATCTCATTGTTCCCGAATTGAATCAAAAGATACCCGGCCATGATTATCCTTTAGGTATTACAGTATCATTTCAATCATATGCATGGAATTATCCATTTGCTGATTATTTCGTGCTTTTGACATATTCCGTAAAAAATGTCTCCAATACACCCATTGATAGCGCTTATCTGGGTTTCTGGACGGATCTCGTTGTGAGAAATACAACAATTCGGGCACCGAGAGGTGGAGATTTTTATCGTGCAGGAGGAAATGCACTCATTGATTCGATGCGTATGATGTATGAATGGGATATTTCTGGAGATAATGGTTTGGCAGATAATTATGCTGCCATTCGACTTCTTGGTACAGATCCCATACAAACCAAAACTCATTATAATGTTTGGGCTTTTCAAGATACGCGAGGCGATGAATGGCTTCAATCTCCACAAAATGATAGTGAAAAGTATCGTCGCATGACATCTACCTTCTTGAATCAAGTTGCAATGTCCGATGCTGAAAAACTCATTTCAAAAGCAGGCAATCGCTCGCAATTGCTCTCCGTTGGACCTTTTTCACGAATCAATCCCGGAGATTCCGTGAATATCGCATTTGCTGTCATTTGTGCGAAAAAACC
>JALRFC010000240.1 GCA_023253875.1 Candidatus Kapaibacterium sp. | reverse complement strand
GTGCATCAATCAATTCCACTCTACTCAAATACCGATAATCAGTTTGAAACATGATGGATTCCATAAGTGGAATTGAAACTCTGGAATACCACAATATGGATGATCGATAGGGCAATGTTTGATTGAGCGTCAAATCTTTTGGATCCATATAGGTGATGGATGATTCTATGCCAAATCCACCGGAGAACTGAGTTCGCATTCCAAATTCAATTCCTTGAATGCTTGCGGAAGTCACATTTTGAAACATGATATTTCCCGTGGAAGTAAAAGCAGGTTCCACTAAATCATTCATGGAATTGTTAAATACAGCAATATCCATCATAAGTATATCTGCATCCTCATTGAGTGGTACTATAGTCGAGGCACCGATCTCATAGGACATACTATATTCAGGTTTGATTTCAAGATTTGACTTCACCGTTATTCCCTGAAAACGTAATGCGGCGAATCGTTCTGCAACGGTTGCGGCTCTGAATCCTCTTCCAAGTGAAGCACGGAATTGCACACCAAATGGAGAAAGCCAGCTTGCTGCGACTTTTGGAGAAACCACTAAATGTGATGCCGATGTGTCTGTTTGCTCATGATCAATTCTACCGCCAATGGTCATGATGAGTCCTTCAATCCCAGGCTTAATTTCTGTTTGCGCATAACCGGATAGAAATCTCTGCTGTTTGATTCCATAGATCGGTGCATCAACGGTATTCATGATTGCATTGATGCCGGTGGTCAAAAACAATCCATCCATCAGTGATCGAGAATATTGCACTTCGGTATTGAATGAACTTGCAGAACTGGCAATTGCTTCTTCATTTGGGAGCAAATTATAATTGTCGAAATCAGTGAGAAAAACACTTGTACGAATATTCAGCAAAGCATTGTCTTCGAAGATATGTCTCAGATTCAATCCGGCCATGGCCTTATTGGAAATCGTCATGCGATTGGGATTGGAAGTGGTTGGAGGCCTTGTCGCACTATCAAGAGAATTCCAAAATACCCAATCTCCTTTATCTTCTTGAGCAAGATTCATGATACCCATGAGCGTGGTTCTTGCTTCTTTATCAAAGGTATAATTCACTTTTGTGAAAAGAGAATATCTGCGTGATTCATCGGTGAGACGATAACTTTTGTCATATCGAGTTCCTCCAAGAATAGTCAATTCGAGATTGTCGAATTTTTGACCATAACTCATGTCAAGACCATAGAGCAGAGGCGGTGCATCATGTACTTGCCATTGCTCAAATCGAGGTTGTGTATAGAATCCGGCATAGCTTCTTACCATGATGCGAGCTGTATCGACGGGTGTTCTCGTAAAAAGCGAAACCACTCCGCCCAAAGCTCCTGTGCCATAGAGAGCAGAACCCGCTCCTTTCACTACTTCCACGCGCTGTATTTCCGGCATCGGAAGTGCATCGAATTTCATGTCGCCATTATCTGCGCTCAGCATCGGAAAACCATCAAGCAGGAGTGCTACTCTGCTACCAATTCCTAGTGCGAAACCTGAAGAACCGCGAATGCTGACTTGATCTCTTGCGACATTCACGCCGGAAACATAGCGAAGAACTTCATCAATGCGATTGACATTTCTCTGCTGAATTGCTTGCTGATCAAGGAGTGTGACTGAAACGGGTACTTCTTGAATTGACTGTGTGCGCTTGCCGGCAGACACGATCACCGTGGATGAATTCACATCTTTTCGTAAGAGTTTGATGGTGAGATTCACATTTGCATCATTGCTTTCAAGTTGAACAGGAATCTGTACTGTGGAATATCCTACATAGGTGATTCGCAATGTGTAATTGCCTTTGTTCAAGCGATCTATTGCAAACTTCCCTTCAGCATTTGTTCTGGCACCATATTGAGTATTCTCTATGCGAATATTTGCTCCATAGAGAGGAACTGCATCAAGCGAATCCATGATGATTCCTCGAATTGTACCTGCATGAAGATGCATGAAAGAACATGCGCATGAGAAGATGATTGCGATGAAATACTTCATTAGAATGGCTGAGGTGGTCGTTTACGAAAATCAACATTTATAGTAATGGACACAGTATCACCCGATCCAATCGTGATTGGAAGTGGTGTGAAATCCGGCGAATTTGAATAGACACCAATGATGGTTTGATCATTCAAATCAATGGAAGTCTGTTGTGAAATGGCAAAATATTTCAGTGTTGTGGGGGTATTCTCTATTGGGATTTCAAATGTTGCGGAATCAACATAAAGAGGAAGTGATGTAAAGCCCGAGATAATGGCTCTACCATTGAGCAATTCATTGATGATTCCGGCACTATCCGGTAGAGGATAGGATAAAAAACCGGCGGCACGGATTGCAACGACGCTATCAGGAGCATTCGTCCAAGAATCCGCGCCACCTACATAGATGATTGTACCCCGAAGTACACCCGGACCCTTCTTCAATTCCGGTTCAGGTGGCGCCAATCCTTCTCCACATGAGAGAAGAAGAAAGAAGAGAAAAAGATATGCATAAGAGGTCATTGTATGTATCTTAAGATTCATGAACATGCCAACCAACAATAATGACTATTCGAGGAGTTTCCATTGTGCAAGAAACATGGTTTGAAGAACAAGTTTGTACTTTGAATACTTGAATGTCTTCAATAACATGGAGTTTTCTTCATATTCACACAGTACAAATATTAAGAGTTGCACTGTGTCTTTTTCCAATACTGTACAAATTCAATCTGCTCATGAGTTTCAGGTGAATCACATGTCGGCATAAAGCCTGCTTTGAATCGCTTTTGATTCAGCAAATTCATTGCCTCGCTACCCGAAATATCATGGTATTCAGCAAGAAAACATGAAATCACCACTCCGGTCCGACCCAATCCTTTCGCGCAGCTCACATATGTTTTCTTGTGAGATTGAACTTGTTTATGTAACACTGTGAGTATATGTTCCAGAGCCTGTACTTGTGGTAGTGAATAATCCTCTATTGGAACATGCAAGATATTAATGTCGAATAGAGAGTTCATCAATG
>JALRFC010000023.1 GCA_023253875.1 Candidatus Kapaibacterium sp. | reverse complement strand
AAGGGAATACATAGCAATTGAGGTCTTATGCCAAAGCGGAATAATCAGTCGATGGGTACTGTACAAAAAAGTAAAGTGGGTCGCGGAACGAGAAAACGTGAATCGGACTCAACATTTTCATCCATACAATCTGAATTGATGAGTAAAACATTGGAGCTCATTCAATTGAAGGATATCATGGGGAATGCACATAAAGTACTGTCTAGTTTAAAAAAGGAAATTGAGAGGGCTGATCATAAACTAATCTTGAAAGAGATATTACGTTCCTTGCATATTGATGGACCTAAGAAGCGGGATTGGGAATTGTTTCATTCGCAATTACGGATGTACAATGAACCATTTATGGAGGCACTATGCAAGAGATTCCCAACACTGTCTCATCAGGAGATACGCATTGCTTCTCTTCTCAAATCGGGTATGACGACGAAGGAAATCGCCGAGCTTTTTGCCATTCAGGTCAGGACGGTTGAGAATCATCGTTTTAGCATTCGAAAGAAAATGAACATAGACACCGATCGGGATTTGGTGTCTGAATTACAGAATCTTGCATGAGTTTCTGAGGGAATACTTTGTCGGTTCAAAAAACTCATTAGATTTGCATCATTCATTTGACATAGACCTCAAGTTTTGTCATTAATTGACAAGAAGGAATCAGGTGTGAATCCTGAGCTGTCGTGCAACCGTGAATCCATTATGGATCAGCCGGATACTGAGCTTGAGCGTCAATGCATAGCACTCACGAGAAGGTGCGGGCATCTGCGGTACGACATTCGTCCATGGCCACACTTTCGATTTATTTTAGGTGTTGATACCATGAAGCCACAGATGCATACAAGACTCATTCTACTGACTGTTCTTATCCTCATTGCCGCTTTCGGCAGAATCATTCCTCATCCATATAATATGTCGCCAATAGCCGCAATGGGCTTATTGGGCTCTGCATATTTTTCACGCAAATGGATGGCATTATTGATTCCATTTTTGGCCACATGGCTGAGTGATCTCTTCATCAATAATGTGATATATGCTGAATTATTTGATGGTTTCACATGGTTTTATGCTGGTTCTGCTTGGGTCTATGGCAGTTATGCATTGATTATCATGATGGGTTATATGTTGCTGAACACAGTAACAATCACTCGCATTGCATCGAGCAGCATTCTTGCGACTTCTATCTTTTTCCTCATCACGAATTTCGGTGCATGGATTGGAAATCCACTTTATCCTCAATCATTAGATGGATTGATGATGAGTTATGCTGCCGGCTTACCATTCTTGCAGGGAAGTTTCATTGGTGATTTGATGTATTCCGGCATATTATTCGGTGGTTTTGCATTGGCTAGCAAAGCATTACACATTCCGATTGCCAAGACAGAACAGATATGAAATGCATATTGAACATGCTTGTCATGCTTTTGTGTGTGACAAGCATTTTTGCGCAATTTCCGGATAGAGTGGGCATGCCGGGAAGTGATGCCATTCCTGCTGATCAAATGGGATTGAAATGGGGTATTTCATGTCAGATTCAACCGGGTTTTGTTTCGATTGCAAATCAGAGTGCCGGAACGGTAGATCGTGAAGGTGTACATACTGTTCTCGGTATGGCGGACTTCGAAGTGATGAGTCTTGGGGATGGTGGTATGGCGACGATTATGTTTGCTCAACCAATAGCCGATGGTCCCGGACCCGATTTTGCCATATTTGAAAATTCCTTTGAAGATTATTTTTTGGAGCTTGCTTTTGTCGAAGTGAGCAGTGATGGTGTGCATTTTGTGCGTTTTCCTGCGACTTCTCTCACACCAACTGAAAAGCAGATTGGTCCTTTTGATCGTATTCCTGATGTGCGTAAGCTGAATAATCTTGCGGGTAAATATCGTGGTGGATATGGCACTCCATTCGATTTGTCGGAATTGAAAGATAGTATTGGTATCGACATTCAATCTATCACGCATGTCCGTGTGGTGGATGTTATTGGCTCCATTGATCCACGTTTTGCTTCTTATGATGCACAAGGAGCTATCATCAATGATCCTTGGCCTACGCCATTTCCGACATGCGGATTTGATTTGGATGCGATAGCTGTAATCAATGAGAAAGTGCGCATGGAGGAGACGATACAAGTGGCTCCAAACCCAGTTCATGCAAGTGCTGATGGGATTACAAGAGTCATTGCTGGTTTGCAAGAATGTGATCTATACACCGTACAAGGTGTCTGGGTGAGTAAAGTGGAGAATGGAATCATCTCCACTTCTGATTTATCTGCCGGGCTGTATATGTTGAAGGGCATTGCACAAGGGAATGTGCATACCGGTACGGTGATGATTCTCCGCTGATTCAAAGGCAATTATTTTTTCTTCAGAGCTTTTTCAAGATCACCACCGAATGTTGCGATCATTGTGCGCAATACATCATAATCTTTGTCTGTGGTAGGTGCCAAACCTTCCACGCTATACGTCGCATACAATGTTTCCTTCCCTGCCGGAGTTGACTGAAAATCAAGTAATGCTTGAATCAATTCCTTTTTCATGTCTTCAGGAAAATCCGCACGAAACACAAATGGGTCATTTGGTATGCTCTCGGTGAATCCAATGATCTTTACTGTCGAAAATATATCAGGATATTGTTTGCTTACTCTTGCTCTAGCATCGAGGATTTCTCCCGTCTTTTTATCCGGTGGGGAATAATAGGTTGCACCAGCTTCCACTTGATCTTGATAGACCATTGTCACTACATTATCATGTCTCATCGCAAAAACCTCTTCAGCGGGTTTAATCCCTTTTTTGTCGAGCAGTGCTTTTGGTAAGATATATCCTGAAGTTGAGGCAGCATCCACGAATGCGATTTTTCTACCGCGAAGATCTTCTATGGAATTGATTCCGCTATTTGCTTTTGCGATGAATTGTCCGCGATACGTGGTTTCTCCATCTCTACGAATGACTTTCAGAGCGGCTTTTACGCCATATTTTTGATGTGCGAGGATATAGCTGAATGTATTCATGGCGGCGATATCTGCCTTTCCGCTTCCAAAGGCTTCTACAACAGCGATAAAACTCGTGGGAAATGTCGCCACGAAATGATATCCCGTTTTTGCTTCCAAATAAGCAACGAGACTATCGGCGCTATTACTCAATTTTTGGGCATCCACAGAAGGCGTGAGTAAAATGCGAATTGGATTGCCTTCACTTCCGATTTCAGTGGATTCCATCATTGGTTTGATGCTCAAATAGAGCAAAATCACGGCAATGAGGGAGAGATAGAATGATCCGATTTTCATGGTATTCGCATGGTTTTGGCTATCCCATGCCGATTTGGTAGTTTTGAATCTGTTTTAACGAGAATATCCAACAATTTAGCGGTTCAACAAGGAATCGCGAAAACAATTTTCAATACTTGGTCAACCACCATGAATATCCACGAGTATCAAGCCAAAGAAATTTTGCGTCGCTATAATGTCCCTGTGCTCAAAGGGAAAGCGGTTTTTTCAGCAGATGAAGCCGGCTCTGTAGCCAAGAGCGAATTTGTTGACAATGGAATCAATGTGATTGTACTTAAATCACAGATACATGCCGGAGGAAGAGGCAAAGGTGTCATGCATGACACACAAACCAAGCAACCACTTGAATTATATGGCAAGCCGGTTCGTGGCGTGACAGTGATTTATGATGGTGATATTGCGGAAAAGGCAAAGCAATATGCTGAAGCAACTTTTGACAATACACTTGTGACCATTCAAACAGGCGAGGCTGGAAAAGTTGTCCGTCGCATGTTTATTGAAGAGGGTTGCAAGATTGCGCATGAATATTATTGCAGTATACTTCTCGATCGTGGTTCTTCACGTAATATCATCATGGTTTCCACTGAGGGTGGTATGGATATCGAAGAAGTTGCTGAACATACACCGGAAAAAATCCTGAAAGAATTTGTTGATCCTTCAATTGGATTCCAACAATTTCAAGCTCGTCGTTTGGCTTTTGGTTTGGGATTGACCGGTCAGGCATATAAGAGTTTCCTCACATTCATAGAAAAACTCTATCATGCATATGAAGACATGGATTGTAGCATGCTTGAGGTGAATCCCCTTGTCGTGACTGAAGATGGTGAATTCATAGCACTCGATGCAAAAGTGAACTTTGATGATAATGCATTATATCGTCATGCCGATTTCGCAGAATTGCGTGATGAGTCGGAAGAAGATCCACTCGAAGTGGAAGCATCTAAATTCAATTTGAATTATATCAAGCTTGATGGGAATGTTGGTTGCATGGTGAATGGTGCAGGTTTGGCAATGGCCACGATGGACATCATTCAGCTTGCAGGCGGAGCACCGGCCAACTTCCTCGATGTTGGGGGTGGAGCAAATGTTGAGCGCATCGCGAATGCTTTCCGCATCATGACAAATGATCCCGCAGTTGAATGTGTGCTCATCAATATTTTTGGTGGTATTGTTCGTTGCGATCGTGTTGCAAATGGTATTGTACAAGCTCTACAACAAGTATCTGTTTCAACTCCTGTTATTGTTCGTCTTGAAGGCACCAATGCGATTGAAGCAGGTGAAATCTTAAAGAATTCCGGCATGGAATTCCTCGTGGCAACCACACTTGAAGATGCTGCAAATAAAGTGACTATTGCGCTTTCGAAATGATGAAAATGGAAGAACCGAAAAATGAAATGTAAAATGAAGAAATACCTTCAATGATAATTTTGCATATAATATTTCCATTTAGCATTTCATTGTTCAATTCATCGATTTATCCATTTTTCAATTTGTTTGATTCCCCTCAATCGGGGTGCGGCTCTTGAAATGTAGAAAATGAGAAAGTTAATAATTGAGAATGAAATGGAAGAATGGGAGAATTGAAGAACCGAAAAATGAAATGTAAAATGAAGGAATGATAAACGATTATTGATATTAAGAGGTAATCATCTTCCATATATCATTGATAGGAAATCATTCTACATTCTATTCTTCAATTTTTCGGTTCTTCAATTTGTACATTCATACATTTCATTGAGCATTTTCACTTTTGATTCTTCTCTCATAAGAGAGAAGATCCCTGACACAGAATTTTTTCACCAATAGGTTATAGATTATTATGGCATTCGATCTTGATATGATACGGAAGGTATATGCCGCACTTCCTGGGAAAGTACAACAGGCAAGAACACTTCTTGGTAGACCATTGACTCTTGCTGAGAAGATTCTCTATGCACATATGTCTGAGATGCCTTCAGCTCCGTATCAGCGCGGTGCATCATATGTTGATTTTAATCCTGATCGTGTTGCCATGCAAGATGCAACGGCACAAATGGCATTGCTTCAATTCATGAGTGCAGGTATTCCAAAAGTTGCGGTTCCTTCAACTGTTCATTGCGATCATTTGATTCGTGCTGAACATGGTGCCGATAATGACTTAAAGCAATCATTGATTGAGAATGATGAAGTATTTGCATTCCTCGGATCTGTATCTCAAAAGTATGGAATTGGATTTTGGAAGCCGGGTGCTGGAATCATTCATCAAGTTGTATTGGAAAATTATGCATTCCCCGGTGGCATGATGATCGGTACTGATTCTCATACACCGAATGCGGGTGGTCTCGGCATGATTGCAATCGGTGTCGGTGGAGCTGATGCAGTAGATGTCATGGCTGGTATGCCTTGGGAATTACAAATGCCAAAACTCATTGGCGTGAAATTAACAGGTAAGATGAGTGGTTGGACATCTGCAAAAGATGTGATTTTGAAGCTTGCCGGAATCCTCACCGTAAAAGGTGGAACAGGAGCCATTGTAGAATATTTCGGTGATGGATGTGCATCATTCAGCGGAACAGGAAAAGGCACCATTTGTAATATGGGTGCTGAAATAGGGGCAACCACATCAATCTTCCCATGTGATGAATCCATGATGCGTTATCTCCGTTCCACTGATCGTGCGGATATTGCAGAGTTGGCTTCCGGTGTTATTGAGCATTTGCGTGCAGATGATGAAGTGGCATTGAATCCTGAACACTATTATGATCAAGTGATTCACATTGATTTGGATACACTTGAGCCGCATGTGAATGGACCATTCACGCCAGATCGCGCGATGCCGATCAGTGAATTTACCAAAGCAGTGAAGGAAAACAATTGGCCTGCTGAATTGCGAGTAGCACTCATTGGATCTTGTACGAATTCAAGTTATGAAGATATGAGTCGAGTTGCTGAGATTTCTGCATATGCTGCATCTCAAGGACTCAAAACCAAAAGTGAATTCACAATCACTCCTGGTTCAGAGCAAGTACGAGCAACAATCGAAAGAGATGGATTATTGACAGCAATGGAATCTGTTGGTGGAAAAGTACTTGCCAATGCATGTGGTCCTTGCATCGGTCAATGGAAGCGACATGATGTGAATAAAGGTGATAAAAATTCCATCATCACTTCATTCAATAGAAATTTCACTGCAAGAAATGATGGTAATCCTGATACCCATGCTTTCGTTGCTTCACCTGAAACAGTCATTGGATTTGCATTGACCGGAGACCTAACAGTTGACTTTACAAAAGAGCCGGTGAATGGTATTATGCTGAATCCACCAATTGGAAAAGAATTGCCGACCGGTGGCTTTGTTCCTGATGAACATGGTTTTGTATCTCCTGCGGAAGATGGTTCTTCTCTGAATGTTGTCATCGCACCTGAATCACAAAGATTACAAGCTCTTTCTCCGTTCAAAGCGCCTAATGCTGATGATTATCTACATATGCCATTGCTCATAAAAGTGAAAGGCAAATGTACAACCGATCATATCAGTATGGCAGGTCCTTGGCTTCGTTTCCGTGGTCATCTTGATAATATCTCCAATAATATGTTGATTGGCGCCATCAATTATGTGAATGATAAAGCGAATACAATCAAGAATATGTTTACGGGCGAATATGATGAAGTGCCTAAAGTAGCACGTGACTATAAAGCTCGAGGTGCATATTGGGTTGTTGTTGGTGAAGAGAATTATGGCGAAGGTTCATCACGTGAGCATGCTGCCATGGAACCACGCTTTCTTGGTGGGAAAATTATTCTCGTGAAATCTTTCGCCCGCATACATGAAACAAATTTGAAAAAGCAAGGAATGTTGCCACTCACTTTCACGAATCCTGCTGACTATGACATTTTCCGTGAAGATGATATGATTGCAATCAATATAGAGCAATTAGCACCTGGTAAGAATCTTGAAATGACTATCACTCACTCCGATGGTAGTAGTGATATGATCACCGTGAAACATAGCATGAATGAGCAACAAATTGGTTGGTTCAAAGCAGGAAGTGCATTGAATTTGATTGCGAAAAATGCCGCTTCTTAATTTGAGTGTTCAGAGATTTATGAAAAAGGATTGACTTCGCGGTCAATCCTTTTTTTTATTATGATTCCGCCCCTATAGGGCTGCTGATGTTATTCGGATGAGGGATGCCCGTTTCTCTACTTCGCTCGAAATTCAGGCCGGGGTGGGACTCTTACTTGTGAGGCGATTGATATACATATGTAGAATCATCAATGCAATTGCGAGTAATGATGCTAATGATGACAAAAATGAATAGAGCTTATGCAATTGCCTAAATTGAGTGAGTGCTTTTTTGCCTGACTCTACAGGATTATCAAAAGATCCGATTGTATTCTGCATTGAAAGCATGACATCTTGTAGAAAAATCCCATACACAGCATATATAATTGTGATGCATCCTAATGTGAACCACATAGACTTCCTAATACTTGCTCCTGCCCAATTCCTCAGCAGTATCAATGAAAATCCCATTATTAATAAAGCTGTTCCTTGCAAAATGACCATCCGTGACAGTATCGCCTGATTTGCCATGCCGGCCAGATCTTTGGTAGGTAGGACTTTGAATAGTGTTGGGGCAACGCCGAATCCAAACATCACTAATGAGCCAACAAAAATCATGATGCCCATATACAGCAAAGCTGAAGGGAGTATGAACTGAGTTTCAGGATGCGAGAAAAAATCCCGAACTTTTTGTTTTACTGATTTAGTTTCCATGTCAACAATTTACCCAATTTTGTAGAACCAATTCATACAGGAATATTCATGAAAACATTGATCATATGTTTTATTGTACTTGGTTATTCAACAATGAGCGCACAGGAAAAACCACAAATCATTTATGTATTCGACCCTTTATGCGGTTGGTGTTATGGATTTTCACCGGTCATGAAAAAAGCATATGATACATTCAAAGAGCAAGCAGACTTCAAAGTGATTACAGGTGGGATGATCATTGGAGATCAAATTGGACCTATTGGAAAAATTTCTGAATTCCTTAAAGGAGCCACCGCAAGAGTTACTCAAAGAACAGGAGCAGTGTTCAGTTCACTATTCTTGGATACCATTCTCACAGAAGGTACGCAGATTCTAAGTTCAATGGAGCCATCTATTGCAGTACAAATATGTAAGCAAGAATCTCCTGACAAATTATTCGAATTCATGACAGAACTTCATAAAGATATCTATGTAATGGGCTTGAAAACAGCTATTCCATCAGATTATGGACGATTGGCGAAAAAAATGGGATTTGATATAAATAAATTTATTAACAATATGCATGAAGATACATTTAAGGAGCTCGCACTTAAAGACTTTGAAGATGCAAATACACTGAATATTGATTCATATCCTGCCATACTAGTGAGTATTAATGGGGAATTAAGAGAATTGGCAAGAGGATATATTGCTTGGGAAGAATTGAATAAAATCTTGGTTAAGGAACTAAAACAATAAGGATGTCATTATGGCGTCACCGGCCAATCTTATTTGTTATTGCTCAAGTATGTCGACTTGTATCAATATTTAAGAGTTCAGTAGGAATTATTTAACTTGTATAAATAAAGAGATAATACAATTTTTAATAATGGTATAACAATCTTAAATAAAATCATTATACAAGTTATTTGTTTATGTCGTGGAAATTTTATATGTTTGTATTCAGATTATGAATGCAATGCTCATTAATGATTAGGCGGAGAGACGGGGTGCATTGAATTCATTATAGAGAGTCTGGGGTTTATGTAAGCGTTGTTTATCAGGGACAGGGCTCTCAGTGAAGACAGAAAGTTTGTTTATGAGACATTCTGGCCAAGAATCTCATGAACCTATGATTGGGATTTTTTAACTATACTTCAATAGGTGCACCATGGCATTGCAATCATTAAGTGGATTTGATGATGAATCCACCCAAAAAACAAAGGAAGCGAAGGAGCTTCTTGGAAAGACGCTCAATATCCGAGTGTAGAATCCATCATACGGATTTTTGAGGAGCAATTGAAATCTGAAGATCATTCTCTCAGACTCAATTTCATTAGAACACTGCTGTCCGGTAAAGTAACATATGCTCCTATGCAAATAGTGGAATATGCACTCTGCAGAGCACTTTTTCTATCTGCATATCATGCTGATTTTCAAGCAACGCAGTTGTTGTTGGAGGGTGGTATTGATGTGAATGAGTTAGATATAGAGAAAGGGATGACTCCATTGACTCTCGCAATGAATCATCAGAATCATGACTATATCTCTTATCTCTTGCAAAATGGAGCGAATCTCTTTGCATTGTTAGGAGATAAGGATACAGCTTTGGAATGGATCATGCAGGAAGTTAGTGAAGATACATTCAAGTGTATTCTGGACAATTCGCCCAGTATATGCAAGGATCTCATTGCGAAACCAAATGTTTTTGATTCCTGTATAGAGGATGGAAAAATAGCAAACAGTGTGTTGCTCCTGAATCGATTCAAAGAGGAAGGCATCATTGTTAATGTAAGTCCAAGTATACTTGAGCATATTGCTTATCATGCAGATGCTGAGATTTTACGTATGCTTTGTGCATTGGGTTTTCAAATTGACATTTTTGATGATCTCACAGTGCAGGCATTCAATCTTGCAATCATGACCGGAAACTCTGATATGGTTACTCTTCTGCTTGAGCAGGGTATACTCACACCAAGTTTGGCTCGAGGTGAGAAGGCATTACATATAGCTATTGAAAGTGAAAGAGAAGATATCATTAAAGCACTTATCAATGTGAATGTTGATATTAATGGCTTAACTGAAACCGGTAAGCATCCACTTAAGTTGGCTGCCGAAACAGGCAATCCAATCATATTTGGGATGATGATGGATCAAAATCCGGACTTGACTGGACTAGATCTGAATGAATTGGTGGATGCAATGACCATGTCGATGAAGATTCAATATCCCGAGATTATGGATAAAAGAGATGCAATGAATCCTGTCTTTCTGAACCAAAAAGGTATTGACTTTGATTCAAAGTATGAAGATCCATCCAACTTGAACTTTGATACACTAGATTGTATCCAGCTTCTTAAAGATCTATTACAATTGGAATATGTCCCTGAGGATTGCATTTATACTATCGTGAGTCAAGGGAAAGTGGACATCAATGCAAAAGTGGATACGCATGGAACATTTCTTCACTTTGCAGCGGCAAAGAATTTGATTTATGCAATGAGAGTCTTATTGAAGCTTGGTGCAAATATCAATGCTCTAAATGGAGAGATGTCTTCTACACCATTATTTACAGCCATTCACAAAGGAAATAAGGAAGCTGCAATGCTTCTTATTGAATTAGGCGCGGATTGTGAATTGACAGATGAGTTTGAGAATACGCCATTGATGGAGGCCATCACTTCATTTGACATGGAACATAGAGTTGTCATTGAGTTATTGAGAGCAGGCGTCTATGATCATGGGTTGATCTTTGCTGCTGACAATTGATTTTATACTCCGGGCTCTCTATAATATCAGGGGCGGGAGCCTTGGAGATTTTTATTCATTATGGGAAAGTATATGAAAAATATGTTGACAAGATCGAGAGCGATTTATGCTGAGAATAGAGGTGAATCTTTACCTGATTTACAGGCATGCAAAGAGATGAATGAGAGTGAAATACAAAAACTTCTCAAGGAAGAAGTGCATCGTATGTATCCTAATTCACTTTTCTTTCAAACCTTACTTGACTGTGGAAATGCAGAAAATCTTATCATTACAACAGATGAAGAAGGAAATACTCTTTTGCATGTATGTGCATGGTTTAATCATGTCGACATCATGAGGATAGTATTGGGTCATCCACAGTCCAAAGATGTGATGAACAGATTGAATGAAGATGATGAAACAGCATTATTAATCGCTATCGAAAAAGAAGCATATGAAACAGCAACATTATTGATTGAAGCAGGTGCTGATCTCCATATAGGCAAGACACCACCATTGATTGCCGCATTAAAAAGCAATATGGAAGATATTGCGCGATTACTCATTGAAAGTGGATGCGATATACATGCGATTGAAAGAGTACGTAGGTCTTCTCTAACCTGGGCTATAGAGAAGAGAATGATTGAACTAGCAATAGATTTAATTCAAAGAGGTGTATCCATCGAAGATATTGACTTCAATGGAGATACACCCTTGACAAAAGCTTGTAAGCAAAGAGGATGTGAGAAAATTGTGACCGCATTGATTGAAGCAGGCGCAGATATTCATAAGCAAAATAGGCATGGAAGATTACCGGTCTCGCTTGCACAACCATGGATCTTAAAAAGACATCCGGAATTACTCAATAAAAAAGGAGAGCTGATCAACAAAGTTGAACAAATGATGAATTCACTAACAAATGACATGGAGGATATATGGAAAAGTTTGTTGAACAAGCAATAAGAGAACAAATCGCAACATTGTCACAAGAGCAGAAAGATGTTCAGATCTTTTATGAATGCCTTGGCAAAAAACCTCGTATTGAATTGCTCAAACTCTATGTCGAATTGGGATTGCCTTTCAACTATGTATCTAAAACTCAAGATGGAGTATTGCATGTACTTGCCAAAAAGAAAAAGCCTGATATCATGAAAATGTTCATAGATCTCGGAGCCGACATCAATGCGAAGAATAGCAGCGATGAAACTCCGCTTCATATATGTACTAGCAAGTGTGATAGTAAATCCATGAAATTTCTCATTGAAGCAGGAGCAAATATCAATGCTGTTGATAATAAAGGACGCACCCCGCTCATTCGGGCATGTGTTCTCCTAAAAGGAGTCATGCCAACAAATTTACTATTGAATAATAATGCTGATATTCTTGCAAGTGAAATGAATGCGAAGCAACTCGGTGGACATTGTATTGTACTGGCAAATAATCCAAGACTCATTACCAAAGATCTGATAGACAAAGGTTTTTTTGATTATCCGGATGGACATGGAGTATTTCCCATCCATTTGG
>JALRFC010000239.1 GCA_023253875.1 Candidatus Kapaibacterium sp. | reverse complement strand
CATCTGAGTTTGTTGCTATTATTACTATTGGTATTTCTACCAACAATGTTTCTTGATGATGGAGGCTTGTTGCGAATAATTGTTAGATCAAGTTCTCGGTACCCTCCACAATCATCAAGTAAACATTCATCCTCAACTGCATTTTGCACTGCCAACAAGCCCCATGAGTTCATAGATGATGATGATGAGGGTAATAGATGTTGTCCAGACACCACAGATGTCGGAGATACTCTGTTATTATGATCATTGTCCTGGTTGTTGTTGTTTGATATACCAAATGATGGGAAAAATCTACCCTGAAACCAGGGTTTGTTACTATCAGTATCCCCGTCATTGTCTTGCTCCTCATCGTTGTCTTTGTTCGCAGAATTTGGATCATGAAGAAAGTCTGCATACAAATCATCAATATATGCGCTATTTGGAGTTAGCATGGAGCACTCAGCTGATAGTTAAATCAAATCAGAGGTGAACATAGCAAAGACGGTTGAAGGTGAACTTCAACCGGAGGGATTATATACTGCAGAACTGTCCTTCCTCTCTGAGTGCCCGGGGCGGGACTCGAACCCGCACGTACGTTACCATACCCAAGATTTTAAGTCTTGTGCGTCTGCCATTTCGCCACCCGGGCCTTAGGATTGCAAAATTAGAGTTTTTTTGCCAATTATATCATGGAAAATAGTCAAACTCAAAAGGTTTTTTGTTTGGTTTTGAGGGTTCACCCATTTCCCGTAAATTCCACTTGCAGTTACTTTCACCACATAATTCAGCTATTACACCGAAATCATGGATAAAATCGTACATATAATTGGCTTCCCGATGGACCTTGGTTCAGGAAGAAGAGGCGTTGATATGGGACCTTCAGCTCTTCGCATCGCAGGTCTTACGGAGAAGATTCAAGCTTTAGGATACACTGTTATAGATGAGGGAGACATACCAGTTGCAAATCAAGAGACTTGCGATATTCACAGTGAAACATTAAAATTTCTTCCGGCAATTAAGGAAGCAAATGAGTCATTGGCTTCAAAAGTTGAGTCTGTCTTGGAAGAGGATGGTTTTCCACTCATCATTGGGGGCGATCATGCCATGGGCATCGGTACTATTGCCGGTATTTCTGGTTATTGCAAGAAACATGGCAAAACACTTGGCGTCTTATGGATTGATGCTCATGCAGACATGAATACACCTGAAACTACTCCATCTGGAAATATTCACGGAATGCCACTTGCCATTTCCATGGGATATGGAGCCAAAGAACTTGTTGATTTGCATTATCCCGGCCAAAAAATCAAACCTGAACATCTTGTCATCATTGGTGCACGTTCGATTGATCCAGGTGAGCGCGATTTCATCAGAGAGGTTGGTGTAACAACTCATACCATGGTTTCAATAGATAAGAATGGAATGTATGATATTGTCATGCGTACTCTTGAACGAATGCGATCAACAGTTGATCATTTACATATTAGTTTTGATCTTGATAGTGTTGATCCCAGCGTGGCAAAAGGTGTTGGAACTCCCGTCCCAGGTGGTCTGTCCTATAGAGAAGCACATCTACTCATGGAAATGGCTGCAGAAAGCGGACTCGTTTCATCATTTGAAGTAAGTGAAGTAAATCCAATTTTGGATGATATGAATGCAAGCGCAGCATTCGCAACTGATATTGTTGCATCATGCATGGGAAAGCGCATTTTGTAATCACCAACATTTCAGGAGTTTATCATGAAATTCACCATAACAGCAAGGCATTTCAAAGCTTGGCCTGAATTACAAGAAACCTTGCAAGCAAAAGCTGACCAATTTGGAAAAGCACATGCCCAGGTAACAAGCATTGAAGCTGTACTATCAGAAGAACATGACAAAGAAGTAGAATTCATCGTACATGTCAATCATCATGTTCTAAGTGCAAAAGACACAGGTATTGATTTCGATAAAGCAATACATGCAGCCACAGACAAGATGATGGCACAATTACGAAAACTCAAAGAAAAACAATCTGATTATCGCAGAATGTAATATGGATAACTCATGAGCCTATTGGAACATCTCAATCCCATTTCAAAAGAAATGATACATGTCAGAACACTCCTATCAGCACCAATCCAATGGACGCAGTTGACAGGAGATGTGGGATTGGACAATACAATAACCGACAAAAGCCTGCATAGACCTCAATTGGCTCTCGCAGGCTTTGTAGGATTATTTACCTATCACCGAGTACAAGTCTTTGGAAATACAGAGATATACTATTTACAATCTTTAACTCGCGAAGAACGAATTCAATCATTTTCCAGGCTTGCTGAGTTTGCAATTCCTTGTATTATTGTGACAAATAATCATGAATTAGACTCTGAACTATTGGAGATTGCAGTACAATGTAATATTGCAATCTTCAGAACGCCGTTCGATACGACAAAAGCAATTGCATTATTATCAGATTTCTTGGACGATCAATTTGCTGAGCAAGCAGTAGTGCATGGATCATTTGTGGACATTTACGGCGTTGGAGTATTATTACATGGTAGAAGTGGAATCGGAAAAAGCGAGATTGCTTTGGATCTGATTGAGCGTGGACATAGACTTGTTGCCGACGATGTGATCATGTTAACCAAGAAAAGAGAAAATATTCTCATGGGAACAGGTACTTCACTAGTGAAGCATTTCATGGAAATTCGTGGACTTGGTATTATCAATGTTGAGAAAATGTTTGGAATTCGAGCGATTCGATTCCAAAAAAGATTGGAAATAGTAGTCGAATTGGAAGAATGGAACAAAGAAGGAAATTATACAAGAACAGGACTTGATGAAGAGCCATATTCCCTATTAAATGTTCCTGTTTCACGCGTGATTCTTCCTATTTTTCCCGGAAAAAATGTTACTGTCATTGCAGAGGTCATTGCATTGAATTATCTCTTGAAGACATATGGGTATAATGCCGCACATGTTTTCGCAGATACACTCCAAGAAGAAATTCGCAGAAAAACCGGTGAAATTTCTTCAGATCATGA
>JALRFC010000238.1 GCA_023253875.1 Candidatus Kapaibacterium sp. | reverse complement strand
AGTGTCGGAAGAAAAGGCTCTAGCCTTGGTGTTTGAAGATTTGTTTAGGTCTGAAGGATCAGAAGTATATTTAAAGCCTGCTTCTGATTATGTGGAATTACGCAAGCCTATTAATTTCTTTACAGTAGTTGAATCTGCACGTAGAAAAAATGAAATTGCGATTGGTTGCAGACTGCTGTCGAAATATGATGAAGATGCTCTCGATCAAGGGGTGATTGTTAATCCGGATAAAACCAAAAACTTCACATTCTTTGAAGAAGATAAGATTATTGTTCTCGCTGAAAATGATTGGTAATCATGTCAAGCAATGTTTAAGTACTGCCATTCGTATTGCAAGACCATGTTTTACTTGTTCACGGATCAATACATTAGCATAGTTCATACATTCCATGGATAATTCAATTCCATAATTGGCCGGACCGGGATGTAAAACCAATACATGAGGAAATGATTGTAGTAATTTCTCATTCATTCCATAATACTGCTGATATTCGCTTTCTGATGGAATAATTCCTGAAACCATCCTCTCTTTCTGAAGTCTTAATGTAATTATTGCATCAGCCCATTGCATCCCTTGTTGTATGGTTGGAAAGTAATTCGGGATTTCCATATACTTCGGTAACAGTGTACCTGGCGCGCATATTCCAACTGAAGCACCAAGCAATTGTAATAATTCCATTTCTGAACGAGCTACCCTACTATGTAGAATATCACCTACTATAAGTATTTTCTTCCCTTCCAGATTTCCTAGATGTTGAAGAATTGTATACGCATCCAATAATGCTTGTGTCGGATGCTGATGAGAACCATCACCTGCATTAATCACTGGAGAATTTGTTTCATTTTGTACCAAATGTGGTGAAAGAGCATAAGCATGTCTAATAATCCAGCCATCAATTCGATATTGATTCAATGTATGAATGGTATCAACAAATGATTCCCCTTTTGAAATACTACTTCCTTGTGCAAGAAATTGTATAGACTTCCCGCCCAATCGTTGAATTGCTACATCAAATGATATTCTTGTTCGGGTTGAAGCTTCAAAAAAACCTAATACTATATTCTTTCCTACAAGTACATCATCTTTTGGATTCAACAAATATTCAGAAGCCTGATTGAATATTGTATATACTTCGTTCTTTGTAACAGAATGAATATCTAAGAGAGATCTCATGAATTATCCAGTTAAAAAAAAACCGTTTCCATAGAAAGGAAACGGTTTATGAATGTCAAAACAGATCATTATTTCTTCATTGCTTTTTTAGCTTTGGGAGAATTGACGATCTCTTTCAATGCTTTCCCCGGAGAAAACTTTGGAACATTGCGTGCAGGAATCTTTAAAGATTCACCAGTGCGAGGATTTACACCTTCGCGAGCCTTACGATGACTTGCACCAAAAGTACCAAAACCGAGAAGAGCAACAGTTTCACCAACACCTAATTGTGCAGTGATGTTTTCAAAAACACTATTAACTGCTCTTTCAGCAGCAACTTTTGACATGCCGGTATCTTCGGCAACTGCAGCAATGAGTTCTTGTTTATTCATTGAACTACTCCATAAACACATTATGCGATAACGAATTACAAGTGCAATTTAGCATATAGATAGTGTAATTCCCAAATACTTTTTCAAAATAATTGATTTTTTTAATCTTTCACTTACCGCATGAATAGTAGATTTGAGCCGATTTGGAGCATTGATAAAAGAAACATTGTGAAGATAGTAAGTATTGCCGCTAATAGATCATCAGCTAAAACCCAAAAAGACCCTTTTTGTTTATTGACAATATTGATCGGAAATGGTTTTACAATATCAAACAAGCGAAAAATCACTAATGAAAAGAGGACAGATAGTGGTGAATGTGACATTGTTGGAAATGAGAGAATAAACCACATCCCAAGTACTTCATCAATAACTATGATTGACGCATCATTACCATGTTTTCTCTCTAAGAATGCTATAGACCAAAATGATACAAGGAATATAAAGGAAGATAACATGAATAATTGAAGATGAGTAATTGGAAAGAGGAGAATCAATACTGCTGTTATTGATGCCACAGTGCCTGGAGCAAATGGACTAAATCCTATACCAAAAAATGTTGCTAGCATAGTATGAATACCAGGCAATTTTGGCTCCCTACTTAACAAAACAAGCAGTGCTCTATTCTGAATCAAATATTCAATTGAAGTAAAGACAGTAAGGAGTACAATGCTCCAAACGGTATAATCAATCACTGCATGCCATTGTGGAAGATATTCGAGCTTGGGATCAAAAGACAAAAGCAATAATACACCAATAGTAAATATCAATTGTATAGCTGTTTTGAACTTTGCTGTAAATGAAGTGTTGATTGGTTTATCGACACGATCCGCATATACTCGCAATAAAGTCATGAGAATATCTCTTGCGATGATGATCACAATCATCCAGGCATCAAGGATTGAAATAGACATGAGTGCAAGCAAGGCTGCATTTGTGAGAATTTTATCCGCAATTGGATCAAGAAAGGATCCAAATGATGATGTATCGCCCCATTTTCTAGCAAAAAATCCATCCAAATAATCTGTGATTGCACCCAAAGAGAATATAATCAATGCATAGAATATCATTGTTTGATTATGTGAGACAATCATCTGATAAATGATTGGAGCAATAAGTACTCTTAGTAGACTAAGAATATTTGGAAGTGAATATTTCATTCATTTATTTGGAATGTGACTTCACAAAAATAGAGTAAATTGAATATATCAACGAATAAAAGGTATCTGCAAGATGGAAAGATCAGAACTTGCCAAAAGTATTTTTGAAATATCGCACTTAACCGGTGAATTTCTATTACGATCGGGTCAAATAAGCAATGAGTATTTCGACAAGTATTTGTTTGAGAGTAATCCTCATATCCTTGAAGCTATAGCGAAACATATGAGCGAATTGATTCCCTCTGAATGTGAGGTATTGGCTGGACTTGAAATGGGAGGAATTCCAATTGCGACTTCCATCAGCTTATATTCCA
>JALRFC010000237.1 GCA_023253875.1 Candidatus Kapaibacterium sp. | reverse complement strand
CGCCTCAACAGTTATTTGCATAAAGACTTGCATGGAGATTAGGGCAAGTATGATGATTTTACTAATTTGCATTGTCTTTTTTGCCTAGGGCTAAGTATGTAAAGGAAACATGATACGAGACTTTTTACATCAGCGCATCGGGATGAAACAAGTAGCAATTACGCTTGGCATCGTTCTCATCGTACTATTCACAATTCTTTGGATCATAGACACATTTGTGATGCCACCTTTCGTGCATGCAATTAAAGTTGTCCAGGTTCCAAATATAACGGGATTGACATTATCAAAAGCAGATCCAATCATTCGTGATGCAAAATTGCGAGTTGCGGAAGTAAGAGAAGTCTATAGCGAAACAATTCCTAAAGGAAGGATCATCAGTCAATTACCATTTGCAGGTTCTGAAGTTCGTGAAGGACGGAGAATGTATATCACTGTAAGTAGAGGTATAGAAAAGGTTTTGGTTCCATATCTCATTGGTAAAACAGATAGAGATGCATTGTTAAATCTACTGAGCATAGGTTTACAAGTTGGAGAGACAATCTTCAAAGAAGATGAAGATAAACCGTATGGTACTGTCTTGGAACAATCAATCGCGCCGGGCAGTAAAATACCATTTGGAAGAAGTATTTCATTGATTGTCAGTCAGGGTCCACCGGGTATTGACCTTGTGGCTTTCACGGGAATCACATTGAATCAAGCAAAAATACTCGCCATGGAATATGACTTGATCCTAGAGATATCAAATGGATTTGAAAGAGACCCCAATATATCTGATCAAGATATTTTCATTGAACCGGATATCACAAGATCACCTGAATTCTTGCGTAGAGGAGAAACAGTATGGATTACAGTATTACCAAGATAATCTTAGATCTTGACTAATTCTTGAATTTTTCCAACTATTTCTTCTAGGTTTCCTTGTCGAACACGTGCACCAGCAGCTTGCATGTGTCCACCACCACCGAAATATTCAGCGATACTGCGAACTTCATGAGTTGGTTTGGACCGTAATGACATTTTAACGGTACCATCTTCCCATTCTGTGATAAGTCCTCCTATCTTTGCCCCATCAATACTCAAAGTATAGTTAACAAAACCTTCTAAGTCTTCTGAACTGTAACCATGTAATTGTTCACGCCGAATAATCATGAGGATCAATGCTCCTTCATGAGAAATAGAGAGATGAGATAGAGCCAATCCAAGCAATTGCATTGATGCAAGAGATTGAGCATTCATCACTTTATCATAAATCTTGACCGGATCAGCTCCGGATTCAATCAAAGTGGCGGCCAAACGCATCACATCAGCATTTGTACGTGAATGTCTGAATCCTCCCGTATCCGTCATGATGCCCGTATATAAACATTCCGCTGCTTGTGTATTGATTTCTAGATGTGCTGCTAATGCCATTCTTGCAATGATTTCACATGTTGACGAAGACTCAATAATGACATTCGAATACTGCGCCTTCAATATAGGATTTACATGATGATCAAAAAGAAAGACCTCTCCGGAATATTGTTCAAATAATGGAAGTATATGAGGGCCCAATCGTTGTGGAGCATTTAAATCAAGAATACACCAAGCATCTGCAGTTGTGACAATATGCGCTATATCTGGATCATCGTGCTGTATGAATGCTGAATCATGTGGCAAAAACTGTAGATTCTTTGGAATAGGATGCTCTTGTACAATATGCGCTTGAATACCTTGAGAACGGAGAAAGTGCAATAAACCCAAACTGCTTCCTATTGAATCTCCATCCGGGTCAATATGAGCTGAGATCAAAACTGATGTTGCTGTACTGAGTGCCTGCCAAGCAAGACTCAATGTACCATATACTGGATGATTCATCTCTGGTTATTTCCTGTCAATATCGGGAATGATAGCATGCTCTCGAAGAACAAACTCCAAGGCTTGATGTGCCGCTTCTTGTTCAGCTTGTTTTTTACTTTTTCCTGATCCCCGACCTAATTCCTCACCATTGACATAAACGGCAACAAGAAACTCTTTTTCATGATCAGGTCCTTTTGACTCAATAACAGAATACCGTGGAGCTTCTTTGCCTTGCGATTGAACTAATTCCAATAAAATGCTCTTGAAATTTGAGTCTTTCATGATCATTTCATTCGTGAGCATGGGGATGAGTTTCTCGAGTATAAACACTCTTGCTTGTTGTAAGCCGGAATCAAGATAAATAGCGGCTATGACGGCTTCCATGGCATCTGCCAAAATTGTCTCATTTCCCTTTTGCAATGATTGTTCAGCACTAAAAGACAGCAATAAAAAACGTTCAAGATTCATGGATCTAGCACAATGCGCAAGGGACTTTTTATTCACAAGCCAAGAGCGCATTTTAGTCAATTCCCCTTCATGATCTTGTTCATAGTGATAGAACAAATATTCGGCTATGACCATCCCCAAAATTGCATCACCCAAAAACTCCAACCGTTCATTTGCTATGATGGGTATTTCAGGATGTACTTGCAAATAAGAACGATGTGTACATGCCTGTTCGAAATATCCTACATGATCAATTTTTATTCCTAGTGATTGTTCAAGTTCAGATTTCTTTGCCTTATTTATCAATCCTTGTATGGGAAATTGAGGTTTCTTCGGATTGCGTTTAAATGTGGGCAATCGAAAAAAATTTTCATAAATCTGTTGAACGATTACAGGGGCTTTCATGATAGCATCACTACATAAGAAAGCAGGTTGAATATGAGAATCCAACCTGCCTGAAAAGAATTGTTGATTTCATTAACCTTCGTATGCCTTGAAACATATGGAAGCATTATGTCCTCCAAAGCCAAATGTATTGCTAATTGCTGCTTTGATCGGCTTTGCAATTGGTGCATTTGGAACATAATTCAAGTCACAATCCGGATCAGGGGTAGAATAATTGATTGTAGGTGGAACCATGGAATGCTTCATTGCCAATACTGTTGCAATGGCTTCAATGGCGCCCGCAGCTCCAAGTAAATGTCCTGTCATGGATTTTGTGGAGCTCACAGCCATTTTATATGCATGATC
>JALRFC010000236.1 GCA_023253875.1 Candidatus Kapaibacterium sp. | reverse complement strand
TTCATTTTTCTTGGGATGTAGAAAAGTAAATTCCCTTTCCCAATAGCGAAGAACATGTTGTTCTTCATCTACAATCAAACTAACTTCTTTGATTGTATGAACTTCAGAGTCCACCATAATGCTTTGCATCCATAGTTCTCGATACAGGCTAGGTGCCCGCCAAAGAGTAAGACACAAAACTATTGAATTCCTTACATGAAAGACAGTAATTTCAAAGAATCAGGTGTTTTTTAAGAGGTAATCCACCGTCAAATTCAATTACTATTGTCATAAAGCCTTTTGCATTGGAATGTGTAGGCAATGAGAGTTCCAATCCCTGATCTCCTTGATTATTCCAATCAATATCATGGATTCTCCCCTTTATGTCAATACAAGTGACTCGGTTAACCTTGCGAGTAAAGCGCATTGGTATTAGCCATGTATTTTCGCCGATTTTTAGAGGCGAATTCCCTTCTTCCTCCACCGATGTCATCGTTGATGCATGTTGAAGTGAATGTTTTGATGCATAAAACATATCACCACCATTGGTATTGTCATTATTTGCGCAATTGCTCATTACATAAAATGTTACTTTTCCTTTATAGCCATTTGAAGGTGGGAGCCAAGCAAAATCCCAATAAATCTCTCCTGGAGATTGCGCAAGATTTCCTTTATACGTATGCGTTACATATTTTCTTCCTGCTGCACTCACAATTGAAAAATCAGCACCCTGAGTTTGCACTCTCTCTTTATTTAACAAAACCCAAGAACCAGCATTTTTATTGAGTGAGTCAAGGCATACAATCTGAAATCCAAATTTGACTTTGCCTTCTTTTCGTACTCTCAGTCTAATGCCCTCCATAGCATTATCATACACTGCATCATTGTCTGAAAATATCATTGTATTTGTTGTATCATCATTGATTATTTCGCTCATTTCATGACAACCCGACTGAGCGCATGTTCGCTCTCCCGGAGCTCCAGTGCTACTTTCATGCGACCCTGAAGACTTTAGCAATTTCTCAGAGTATGTATCATCTGAGACAGCAAAAGCAATACTGACAAAAGTACTGCAAAGAATCAATGTAAGAAGTAAAGTTGATTTCATATTGGTTATCGTATGAATGAATATGAATGTAAACCGGTATTCAATATGTAATATCCTTTGGGGAATTCAGAAATATCAATCATTGCTTGAGATGAATGATCAAAAACTTCTTTATACATCATTCCAGTAATGGAAAATATCCTCATTGGCTTTGGCATGAATCCTTGTTGAACTATAATGAATTGTCCTTTTCTTTCAATACTATTATCAATATGTTCATGTGTCGTTAGCATTTGTTGTAGATTAATGACCGTATCACGAAGGTAGACTCTGTCTCCTTTGTCTCGATTATCATCATTGGCAGAAACTGTTGCAAGATAAAAATGGACACTATTTGATGTTAATTCAGGGACAATCCATTTCAGTGACCATGAATGTTTCCCTATGTGAGGAGCTAGGGTACCTGCTTTAGTATATGTCACATATTGTCTATCAGTTAAATCAATATGATTTTGCAGTATTTGGGTATTCTCCGGGTCTGTTATGATAAATTGTCCCATTGCTCTTCCTGCTTGATCCACAGCCGTCAATTGGAATCCAAATCTTTGAATCTCAGGGTCATTGACATGGACACTTATATCAAGTGTATCTCCAGGTCTATAGCCACCGTTTTTTGTTGATATTTGTAATCTATGTGACTGATGTACTTGCGGCATTGGTCCATCATCATGACATCCAGATTCAGCACATGTTATCTCACCTGGGGCACCGGTTGATGAAGGAGGCGCTCCAAAGCTCATGATTTCTGTTATATCTGCTTTTACCATGATGCCAAATAGGACAAAAAAGCAGATCAGGAGCGGTAGTATAGTTCGAGACATTCTATAACTCTTATTGTTTCTTTCAAAAATAGTCATGAAACATGAATGAACAAGAGGATGTTCAATGAATATCAAAGTATCGTTGTAACTATCGTATGTTTGTATGTGAAATCAATTGGAGTAGTCAATATGTCGCAAGATTCCAGCTCAATCAAAGCACTGAAACAATTACTATATCATATGGCGGATGATTCACTCATCATTGCCCATAGAAATTCGGAATGGACAGGTCTAGGTCCAATACTTGAAGAGGATATAGCTTTCTCATCAATCGCTCAAGATAAGATGGGTCATGCTCTGGCGCTCTATACTCTATTGGAACAATTAGGGGAACCCGAACCAGATATCAGTGCATTTACAAGAAATGAACAAGACTTTACTTGTTGCCACTTCGTGGAATATCCAATCGGTGGTTATGATTTTAGTTTGATGCGACATTTTCTCTTTGACAGCGCAGAATTACTTCGCTATGAAATGTTAGAAAAGAGCTCATATGAACCGCTTGCGAAATTGTCATCAAAAATTCGTGGCGAGATCAAGTATCATGTTTTTCATGCGGATACATGGATTGTTCAATTAGGAGCTCAAGGAAATGAAGAAAGTAAATCGAGAATGCAAAGCGCTCTGAATGAGTGTTATCCTCTTGCATTGGGAATATTCGAACCATCTGAATCTGAACATATTCTTGTCGAGCAGAAAATATTCGATGGCGAACATGCACTTGAGCAGATCTGGCATGAGAGAATTTCAACTATCTGTGACAAGGCAGGATTGATCCTTCCATCAAGAGAAACAATCACTCCTGTATATGGTGGTAGAAAGGGTTTTCATTCCGAACATTTACAAGCAATGCTCAATGAAATGACCGAAGTGTTTCGTATTGATCCATCAGCAGAGTGGTAGAAATATGTTGATTGCCGGTAATTGGAAGATGAATTTATTGCCACATGAAGGCATGTTACTCACCCAAGAAATATGTATGGGAATGGATTTGATTTCTTCCGAGACAGAAATCGTGATTTGTCCTCCATTCACTCATCTTGCACAATGTTCAGTTATTATTGAAAACCATGAAGCTCCTATTCAATTGGGTGCACAAAATTGTGATTCACATGAATTTGGCGCATTTACAGGT
>JALRFC010000235.1 GCA_023253875.1 Candidatus Kapaibacterium sp. | reverse complement strand
ATTGGATTACATTGTGGACCGGTCATTGCCGGAGTCATCGGTGGACATAAATATACATATGATCTTTGGGGAGATACGGTCAATACAGCATCGAGAATGGAATCTCAAGGACAAAGAGAAGAAGTACATGTAAGTGAGTTATTTGTCCGAAATCTCTGTGGCTTGTCTGGATCGGAAGTTTTTCCGGATACAATTGCCTTATCATTCGGAGTAATTTCTATACATGATCGAGGTACAATGCAGATTAAAGGGAAAGGCGAAATGAGAACATTTTTCTTGAGAAGAATGTAGAATATGCTGTAATTCCTTGACAATCATTGTCTTTTAAAAAAAGTAATTTGCTCCTAACATGTTTTCTCATTATGTTGAGTCCACATTGTTTTATAATGATCGGAAAATAAGATGGCAGAGAAGAAACCCCTTACAGACTCTCAAAGAAGAATTGTCTTAAAAGCATTAGGTATTGCTCCTCTTGCTTCCGCAGGTTTATTCATGAATTTATCATTGTCAGGGTGCTCAGATTCAACATCTCCGAGTGATGATTCAATTGAGTTAAAAGTAGCTGATGAGCCGGGTTTGGGAAATATTGATGGATTTGTACGAAGAACATATGGATCAAATAATAATGGCAATCCAATCATCATTTTGAAAACAGATATTGATACCTATCGTTGTATCTCTGTTGGATGTCCCAAAAATTGCGAGAAAAAGTCTCCTGCACCTGCATTAGGAAATCCTAGTAATAAGGAAATCATTTGCGAGACTTGTCCTATGAAAGCAAAATATTCAGTTGATGAAAAAAGCTTCGGCAATGTATTGGAGAGTGGTCCTTCTCAAACACTCAGAGAATTTCCTGTTACATACAATGCATCAACAGGTACTATTAAAATTGATTTCTAATACTATTTCAATCTGAAATATCAATGGCTTCCCTTGGGAAGCCATTTTCATTAGAAGGTAAATTCATGGGAATGTTCAAGAAATGCGATCAGCAATCGAATTGTTGCTTCGATATCGTCTTTGTGAACAGCTTCGGCAACAGTATGGGTATATCGGCAAGGAATTGACAAAGTGATTACAGGAATGCCATCGCGTGAGACTTGCATTGCACCGGCATCTGTTCCGCCACTTGGAAGCACTTCATATTGATGCGGGATTTCAAATCGCTCGGCGAGTTCGCAGAAGAATTGATAGAGTCCATAATGTGAAACAGACAAACTATCCATCACCTTGATTCCAACACCTTGACCAATCTTCACGCAATGATCTTTTTCATCCACGCCGGGAATATCCGCAGCAATCGTGATGTCCAAAGCAATGCCTATCTGTGGCTCCAATCCGAATGATGCTGTTCTTGCACCACGAACTCCAATTTCTTCTTGTACGGTTGCAACTGCATGGATATGATCCTCGCTTTGTTTGAATCTACGAAATGCTTCGAGCATCACATAAACTCCTACTCTATCATCCAATGTCTTGCCGGAATAGAGATTTCCCATTTCAATCAAATCAGATTGCATCGTAACCGGATCTCCAATGCGTACCATTTCTTTGACTTTTTCAGCAGGATAGCCGATATCAATGAATAAATCTGACAAAGGAACAACTTTGTTTCTTTCTTCAGGCGTCGTGAAATGCGTTGGCTTGAAGCCAAATACTCCTGTCAGAGGACCCACTTTTGTGTGCACCGTCACCCGATGTGCTATCAATACTCTTGGGTCAAAACCACCAAGAGGCTGAACATAAAGAAATCCTTCTTTTGTGATAAAGCGCACAATAAAGCCGATTTCATCCATGTGAGCGGCAAGCATGATAGAGCGTGGTGCTTGACCATTTCCTTTCTTTATGGCAAAAAGATTGCCCATCGGATCTGTTCTTAGGGGTTCATCGGAGATCGGACCAAGTATGCCGGACACATAATCTCTGAATTGATGCTCCCGACCGGGTATACCGGGAGTTTTACACAAGGTTTGCAATAGTTCGAATGACATGATAACTCCAAATTGATTCATGCAAAGTTAGGGAAAAGCACATGTACTTTACCAAGACATAACATTGGCGTAACATACAGGTTACATCGAGCCGGTAGTTTCGCAGTGTTCTAGTGTGTGTTGTATCATTTTCGACTATTGTTCAAATGCGAAATCGTATTTCTGCCCTGTTTTTCATGCTATTCAGCATTGCATGCATTATGTCTGCAACTGTCTTTGCCCAAGATGGCATCATTTCCGGTACTGTAAAAGATGCAGAAACCGGTGAATTTATGCGTAGTGTGACTGTTCGCCTCAAAGACACCAAAAAAGGGGCTTTTTCCGATGTGAAGGGGAAATATACCATTAAAGCGGTTGCTCCTGGTACATATACCATCATCTTCACTTCTGTTGGTTTTTCCCCAAAAACAATTGGTTCCGTGATCGTCACTGCCGGTCAAACTACGACAATCAATGCTTCTTTGTCCCCCGAATCCAAGAAAACGGAAGATGTGGTGATTGAAGCGCGTCGTTCCAATGATGCACAATCCACGATTCTGGCTCAAAGAAAGAATGCTGCACAAGTGAGCGATGGAGTTTCTAAAGAAGAAATCTCCAAAACTCCCGATGGTGATGCAGGTCAAGCATTGAAGCGTGTTTCAGGCGTAACGCTTGTTGGTGATAAGTTCGTATATGTTCGCGGGGTAAGCGATCGCTATAATAATACCACATTGAATGGGGCAGGTTTGGCAACAACCGAACCCGATAAGCGCTCATTCGCCTTCGATATGTTCCCTTCCGAATTCTTACAAAGCGCAAATGTCGCCAAATCCTTCACACCGGATTTACCCGGAAATTTTGTGGGTGGTTTGGTACAATTGAATACCGTTGACTTTCCTGATGGATTTTCATTAAAGGCTTCGATCTCAAGCGCATTTAATACAAATACAACGCTGAGAGACAATGCATTTTTAAGCACACCAGGAAGTCCTTCCGATTGGCTTGGCTTTGATGATGGCATGAGATCATTACCTTCCAGCGCACCTACAAATAGAGCAGAGACTGATAGATTGATTCGTGATGCCT
>JALRFC010000234.1 GCA_023253875.1 Candidatus Kapaibacterium sp. | reverse complement strand
TAAAAGCACATGGAAGATTGGAATATTATCATGATCCTGAAGGAATGATTATACAAGCAATTGATGGTTTGTCGGGTTTAGGTTATTCGATGGGCATTGATTGGTCCTATTCCAAAACAATGCTCCTTCGAGCCGAATGGCGAAAGATTCATGCAATGAATGAAAATCAAGATGTGAATATCCTGGGTTTGCATGCTCAATGGGCAATTAGCAAAGAATTATGAAATCATCGCTGAGGGCCATTGGGAGAACTCAAGATTGCTTGTCTTAATTCACGCAAAGTTGGATTATCCGATTGAACTTTCTCTGCGATATTCAGATATTCATTTGCCTCTTGGGATCTACCCGTCATCCACGCATATTGAGCGAGATTCAAGAGTTGATTTGCAGTGATGGTGGAGAGTCCTTCATATAAATGACCCGATCTTCCCTGAATGGAATTGATCAGTGAATCAAATGAAGTATTCAATAAAGGAAGAGGTAATTCGGGTAATCCGGATGGTGGCGGATACATAATCCGAAATGCCAATCCTTGGGGAATTTTTGCATAGGTTTTTGCCATATTCACTTCACTTTGCAAGACTTCCGTGGTCATGAAAACGGGCCGACGATACGCAAGCGATGTATCAATCATTGCATTGATCACATTCTCATATCGCTCTTGAAGAATCTCAGGAGAATATGGACCTTCTCGCTCAAATACCTGCAATTCTTTCAGGAACTCATTCATCTGTGCATCTACTTTTGCAAGAAAAGGATATTGTCTTTTTAGCTGCGATGGATACCATGTTCTTCGCAATAATTCCTTTTCAATCATGATGATGTCCGGTCTATACTTCTCAACAATCTGCTTATACATAAATCCCGAACAGAGATAATCCCATTGCGATGAAATGATCACGGAATTCTTGGGAAGGGGATCAATCATGAGTGAAATATATGAAGGCACTGCATACTCATCATGCTTATCATTTTTGGCATAATTGAGAGAAAGATTCAATAGCGGTAGAATAGGAAGTACATAGAGTAATGTCTTGTGTTTCAACAGTGAATGCAATCCCAATGCAGCAAATATGAAGACCGGTATGAATCCGGAAAGGAAATAGGTTTCAATATCATGAATGCCATAATTCAAAGCATAGACAAGATTGCCAATGATGAGCGCAATGAGAAAAAAAGAAAGAATCTTGCTTCTCTTGAATGATGCATAGACTCCATAGAACATCGGAATGAGCAAAATCCAAGATGTCATATCGGTGAGTGCATTCCAATATTTCGGGAAATTCTCTTTTGCAGTTCCATCATTGAACATCCATACCTGATATTGCTTACCAAAAGCATGATATGCAAAAGCATCCCAATTGCGATGTACTTCGCCCCAATTCACAATGGGATAGTGTGTACTACGTAGTGGAAGATATACCCACACAAGTAATCCTATTATAAACCACGGAATGAGAGGAAGGAGACCTCGCAATGCATCTAATGAAAAAGAGAATTTGTCTTGTTTCCAGTTCGCAAAATATCCAAGAATCATTGCTGGAGCAAGAAGTATAGTTGTGCCATGATTCGTGAATGATAATCCAATCAGAAATGACCACACAAGCAAATATCTTGACATCCCTCCATGCTTCATTGATTTCAGAAAATACAAGATGCTCAGCATCATGAGGAATAATTGAAGTGAATAGACTTCAAGTGCAGTACCTTGCGACCATACAGTCGAACCAAAACCAAACATCAATGCAATGCACGTGGATATAATGGATTTGTTTGTCCTGTCACCATCAAATAGTTCGAGTATTTCATCGAGAATCAATGAGAAAATCCCGATTGACATTGCAGTGAATATTCCTGCAAGGAGATTCAAATCATAGACTGTTGAAAAAGGCGAGATGAGCGACCACACATGTGCAATGATTGTATAAAGAGGATAACCGGTCGGATGAGCAATGCCCAAAACATGAGCCGCCGCCGCCAATTCTCCTGAATCGGTGAAGCCAAGATCGGGCATCATCGTGAGGAGATAGACAAAGAATGTCAAAAAAAATATACCAATGGCACGCCATTTAGGAGAAAGTAACACAGCAATCATGATCAATCTCGATTATTCAATCGTTCATACAATGTTTTTGTCATCTTTGCCATCGCAACATCATGTACGCGTATGATGGAGCAATGTTTATTGAGCAATAAAGCATGCAATAGATGTGTGGGAATATCGCGCTCTGCAGGATTCGCAATATCCAAACTCGATCCAATAAATGACTTTCTTGAAATACCCAAAAGCATTGGATAACCAATTTCATGAAATTCATGAAGTGAGCGAAGCAATTCCCAATTATGCTCGACTGTCTTTCCAAAACAAATCCCGACATCAATGATGAGTTTTTCGGCTCCATACTCTCTTGCTAAAGCACATCGCTCCATGAGATGGAGTTTAACTTCTTCCACGACATCATCATATGTTGGATTCTTTTGCATGGTGGCAGAAATTCCTTTGCGATGCATGATGATGAGTGGCACATTGTATTTCGCGGCGATGATTGCAAGGTCGGGTCCGGCATCCAAACCCGAAATATCATTGATGATATTCGCTCCTGCTTTGATTGCGGCTTCAGCCACTTCTGCTTTGATGGTATCAATTGAAATTGTGATATCAGGATGCAAAGCACGCAAGCCATGAATCACGGGAATTGTGCGATTGATTTCTTCCTCGATGGAAATGATGTCAGCGCCGGGTCTTGTGCTTTCTCCACCGATATCAATGATGTCTGCACCTTGTTCAATCAATTGTGATGCATGTGCAATTGCAGTTTGATGCTCATGATAGAGTCCGCCATCGGAGAATGAATCGGGCGTGACATTCACAATGCCCATGATTGCAGGGAAGGAAGGATTCATTCTTTGATCTCCGAAATGAACCACGAATTATCTGATTTCAAGAGTGAAAAAGTCAGTGTATTCAGATAATTGAAAGAGCAATGAATTGAATATGCTTGTGAATGTACTGTATCAATCGTGAAATAGACAATGTCTTTATTGTTTATTGCATATGCTACTCTTTCCAATTGAGGAAATGCGGAATAACGTTCCTTTGCACTCAAGTGCATACCATTTTTTT
>JALRFC010000233.1 GCA_023253875.1 Candidatus Kapaibacterium sp. | reverse complement strand
AAAGATCTGCACAGGATCGATGTGTACACAGCCAATGGCGGATATGATCAAATCCGCAAAGCACTCTCCGGGATGTCACCCGATGATGTCATCAATGAAGTGAAGGCCTCCGGCTTACGCGGTCGCGGTGGAGCATGTTTCTCCACAGGCATGAAATGGAGTTTCATGCCCAAAGGAAATGATCGCCCTAAATATCTTGCGATCAATGGCGATGAATCAGAACCGGGATCATTTAAAGACAGACAAATTCTTGAATATAACCCGCATCAATTAATAGAAGGTATCCTCATTGCAGGATATGCAATGGGCATCACAAAAGCATTCATCTATATCAGAGGTGAATATCACAAATGGGTTCGATGCGCAGAAGATGCTGTCAAAGAAGCATATGCAAAAGGTTTTATCGGCGAAGGAATGAAAGCAACATTTGGTACTTCTTTCAGCATGGACATTGTTGTTCACAAAGGAGCCGGAGCATATGTATGTGGTGAAGAAACATCGCTCATGAATTCACTTGAGGGCGAGAGAGCTTATCCACGTTTTAAACCACCATTTCCTGCGAATAAAGGATTATGGGGTTGCCCAACAACGATTAATAATGTTGAAACACTCGCAACAGTACCACCGATCTTGGCTATTGGTTCTGATGCTTATAGCAAAATTGGTGCGGCAAAACATCCCGGCACTTTGCTCTTTGGATTATCCGGACATATCAATAAACCCGGCGTCTATGAATTGCCCACAGGCATTCCTCTGAAAGATGTGATTTATGATATCGGTGGTGGAATTCCCGGTGGCAAAAAGATTAAAGCCATAATTCCCGGCGGAAGCTCTATGCCTCCAATACATCCGGATGAAGTTGACAGAGTATTGATGGACAATGAATCACTCAAAGAATTTGGTTCTTATATCGGTACTGCAGGCGTGATGGTAATGGATGAGGACACCGATTTAGTAAAAGTACTTCTCAGACTTGCACATTTTTACCATCATGAATCTTGCGGACAATGTACTCCATGTCGCGAAGGTTGCGGTTGGATGGAAAAGATTTTGAAGCGCATGGTAAAAGGCGATGCCACAACTCATGATGTGGACTTACTCTTCAGCGTTGCGTCCAATATTGAAGGTAATACAATTTGTGCATTGGGCGAAGGCGCTGCATGGCCTGTGAAAGGTTTCTTGAAAAAATTCAGAAGTGAATTCGAAAGCAGAGTCAAGCCAAGTCGTGAATTCTTCTCGCTCAATGTTGTACATGGCAAAGAATCAACACGCAATCAATTGATTTTGACGCAATAAATTTTCTTTTTGATGATTAGAAAGGATGTTTCGATTTGCGAGACATCCTTTTTCCATATCTTCCAAAGCAGCAGAGGAAACAATGGTAGAACATCATTCAACGGTATTGGTCTTCATCGCATCAGGCATTGAAGAAATGGAAGCAG
This sequence comes from Candidatus Kapaibacterium sp., assembly GCA_023253875.1. Classification (GTDB taxonomy): domain Bacteria; phylum Bacteroidota; class Ignavibacteria; order Kapaibacteriales; family UBA961; genus UBA961. The sequence continues at coordinate 1,726 of JALRFC010000233.1, read as the reverse complement.
TCACAGTATGCGATATTCTTCGCAGGGGCGGACTCAATGTGATAGTGGCCGGGGAGAGTGAGATTATCACTGCATCGAGAGGCATGAAATTTCTGCCCGATGTCACATTCGAACATATCGCAGACGATGAAGAATATCTTGCAATCGTCCTTCCGGGCGGATCCAGAGCCGCAGATACATTTTCCAATCATCCACATATTGAGCGTATACTCCGTGCGCATATGAAACGAAATTCCATCATCGGTGCAATGTGTGCGAGCCCCAGTGTTTTGGCAGCTTATGATTTACTGCCACAAGGCACACCAATGACATCACATAAAGGCGTCAAACATCTCATAGAACCACGATATGAATATATTGATGAGAAGATTGTAATCAATGAAAATGTGATCACTTGTCAGGGAGCAGGTTGCAGTATTGATTTCGCTTTGAATCTTCTATCAATGCTTGCGGGTGAGGATATGTCAAGACATATAGCAAAAGAAATTGTGTATTGATTTTACACTTTCTTTCCTATGATTGTGCAATGTTTTAGGGGAAATTGATCGAGCTCGAGATGTCGCAATCGACAAGCACTGTTTGATAAAATTTCGAGATTCTTTTCAATCCCAAGTGAGCTATAATAGAATGATCGTTCATGCCAATCAGAAATATGTTCACCGATTTCATCACCGATCGTATAAAGGAGTATTCCACCCTTCTTGAGCATATCGCAAAGAGAATTCAATACATCTTCCTGCTTGTCAAAGGGTACATGAAAGATACTATCCCAAGCTAGAATCAAATCATATTTCTCGCTGGTTTTCCAATGCATAATATCACCATGAATCCAAGTTCCGGCAGGATGTTGTGCATGTGCAATTGCGAGCATCTTTTCTGAGCAATCGAGTCCTGTCACTTGAAATGCATGTGACTCCAGCAATCGCACCATTCTTCCACCTGAACCACATCCAATGTCCAATGCAATTCTACGCTTATGTTCATCTCCGCACATGGCAATTGCTCGCATCAAGGCTTCAGTGCCATAGGAAGAATCCTTTTGCTCTTCATGCCATTTTTCTGCTATTGCATCATAATGTCCGGGAATATTTGCAGCATGGTCTCGGCAATTCATGATTGACCTTCTGATGTATGCAAGTGTTTTTGCATAGCCTGATCACTCATGTCATAAGCATGAATGATATCAGCGACAAGACGATGTCGAACAACATCTGCTTTGTCAAAATACACGAATTCAATACCGGGAATTCCTTGAAGAATTCTTTCAACATCCACGAGACCTGAATCCTTTTTATAGGGCAAATCAATTTGCGTAATATCACCGGTCACAATGCATTTTGAATTTCTGCCGAGCCTCGTCAAAAACATTTTCATCTGCGTGCGAGTGGCATTCTGCGCTTCATCCAGAATGATGAATGAATTATTCAATGTTCTTCCACGCATATAGGCAAGTGGCACGATTTCAATGATGCGTTTTTCACTCATGCTACGAAATTTCTCTGCAGAAACCATATCCGTAATTGCATCAAGAAGGGGTCTCAAATATGGATCCACTTTTTCGGATAAATCGCCCGGCAAAAACCCCAATGATTCACCTGCTTCAACGGCAGGACGGGAGAGAACGATGCGTGTGACTTCATTATTCTTCAATGCGGCAAGTGCAAGTGCAACAGCAAGATATGTTTTCCCGGTACCGGCAGGACCAATCGCAAAACACAAATCATTA
>JALRFC010000232.1 GCA_023253875.1 Candidatus Kapaibacterium sp. | reverse complement strand
CTTAGATGGTTTAGGATCTTATTTACATTTTGTAAAATATATTGTGGTGGAAACTTCCTTACATTGCTATAATGCTGGTGCTCCACTTGTTGAAGATATTATTGCCTTCCTAAAAAAAGAATCTTTTGAAATTATTGATATTGGTTTCTGTGGCAATCGCAGGATGAATTCCAGTTACCATGGAATAGCGCTCTGTGGGCAAACCGAATGCATCAAAACCCATTGGATGAAGCACATTAAAGCCACGCATTGTTTTATACCGTGCAATAATATCCGTGGCGGTATATCCTTCGGGATGTCCGATATGCAAGCCTGCACCACTTGGATAGGGAAACATATCGAGGATATAATATTTGGGTTTTGCAAAATCTTCTTGAACAGCATAAATATTCTGTTCAGTCCAACATTGTTGCCATTTTGATTCTATGCGTGAAAAAGGATAAGCCATGAATATTCCGATTGATATTGATGTGTTTATGCTTCGAGTGATTGTAGCGCACACATTGAAGCATAGATGCCCCCAAGGGCGAGTAATTCTTTGTGAGTACCGGACTCAATGATGCGACCTTTTTCGAAGACATAAATTCTGTCTGCATCAATGATGGTTGATAAACGATGTGCAATGATGATCGCTGTTCTATCGTTCAAAACATTCGCTATTGCATCTTGAACAATTCTTTCAGATTCCGCGTCCAATGCTGAAGTTGCTTCATCAAAAATAAGGATTTCGGGTCGGCGGGCAAGAGCGCGCGCAATCGCAAGACGTTGTCTTTGACCACCCGAGAGCAATACTCCACGATCACCGATCACTGTATCATATCCATTCGGCAATTCCATGATAAATGTATGCGCATGTGCGATCTTTGCTGCTTCGATGATTGCATTCTGATCTGCATCGGAACCAAAGCCGATATTTGCAGCAATAGTATCATTGAAGAGAAATGCTTCTTGAGAAACGATGCCAAAATGTGATCGATAAGAATCAAGTGTATAGGATGTGATCGGCATATCATCAATAGTGATAGTACCCAAAGTTGGATCATAGAGTCGAATTACAAGATCACTCATCGTTGATTTTCCTGAACCGCTTTGCCCGACAAGTGCAATTTTCTCACCTTTCTTTACAGTGAGTGAAATGTTCTCTAGAACATTGTTATTTCCATCATAAGAGAATGTGACATCATTGAATGCTATATTGGATTGAAGTGGAGGACATTTTGAAATACCATCTTTGACTTCAGGTGATTTATCCATTACAGAAAAAATACTGTGTGCAGCAACCAAACCTCTTTGAATCATCGCCGGTGTGCTGGTGATTTGAGCAATGGGTGACATGATGCTAAATAAAGCAAAGAGGAATGTCATGAGCTCATGTGCTTTCATCTGACCCGAATACACTTCATTTCCGCCGATGAATAATACTGCACATAGCGAAATGATTGCAAGCATTTCATTGAAAGCCGGCACAAGATCCACAATCTTCTGATTCTTGATAGTTGCTCTTACATAGGTATTTGTCTCATTATGAAAGACATCGCTCGCTTTTTTCTCACTACTTGTTGACTTCACAATGCGAATCCCACTTAGATATTCCTGCAATACATGGGTCAGATGTGCCATTGCATCTTGCATGCGATGTGCATATTTTTTTATCGGAGCAGTTGTGAGTTTAATAAGAAGCAAACTTCCAATACTGGTACTGAATGCAATCAATGTGAGATAGGGAGAATAGGTGATGAGCACACCGAGAAACAGTGCAATCTCAATTGGTTGTCTGAATAGCGTGAAGAATAATGGAGTGATTGCACCATTCATCACACCTACGGAATTAATCATCAAAGAAATTCCATCTCCGACTTTACTCTTATTGAAATGCTCCATGGACTGTGACATCATGCGCGAAAACAGTTGATCGCGTATGGATTTGATCACGCCCTCGCCAAGGCGTGTATTGACATTATTCCCCAAATATTTCGCAAGATTCTTGCATGCAAATAATATGATAATCAACATGCCAAGTTTGAACAGTGTTTCAGAGTGCGATGTACCTTGAACAAAACTCATGACCTTGGTGAAGAACCAATTTTTCGCTTGTCCAGAAAGACTGTCATTGGCTGAAATCACATTTGCTTTTTGCATTGTTTCGGGTTCAAACAAAGCCTGAAGGACAGGTTGAATCACGATGATTGTCACTGTGCTCAAAATAGAGAACAGTGTATTCAGCGTGATGGACAATATCAACAGTAGTTTGAATTGTCCAAGATATCCAAGAACGCGAAAAAGCAATTTCACGAAATGTCCTTAATGTCTGAAATGTCTCATGCCCGTAAGCATCATCGTCACATTATGTTCATTTGCAGCTGATATGACTTCCGCATCACGAACCGAACCACCGGGTTGAATCACAGCCGTAGCACCGGCTTCTACTGCCTGCAACATGCCATCCGCAAATGGGAAGAATGCATCAGAAGCAACAGCGCAACCTTCGAGGTCAATTCCTGCATCCTGCGCTTTCTTCACGGCAATGCGCGCGGAATCGAGTCTGGACATTTGTCCTGCGCCAATCGCAAGCGTGCGATCTGACGATGCATACACAATTGCATTTGATTTTACATGTTTTGCAATGCGCCATGCAAAATCCATCGCTTTTGATTCTTCATCAGTGGGATGTCTTTCCGTGACAATCTGTAAAGCATCTTCATTCAATAATTGCGCATCTTCATCTTGAATGAGGAGTCCACCGGCAACACTACGAATATGTTTTCCGGTGATTGCTTTTTTCAATGCATCATATCTACAGATGAGAAGTCTTCTATCTTTCTTTTTCATGAGTAATGATAATGCTTCTTCGGTATAAGAAGGAGCAATCAATACTTCTGCAAATAATGAATGAATAGTCTCTGCTGTTTCAAGATCCATTTCTCTATTGAATGCAAGAATACCACCGAAAGGAGAAACAGTATCTGTTGCGAATGCTTTGTGATATGCTTCGGATAATGTATTGCCAATGCCGACACCGCATGGATTATTATGCTTCACTATAACAGTTACGGGTTCCACGAATTCAAGAGCAATGCGTGAGGCAGCATCGATGTCCATGATATTATTATAGGACAATTCCTTTCCATGCAATTGCGTGAAGATGGAAGAAAATGCACCATAGAGTTTAGCATTCTGATGTGGATTCT
>JALRFC010000231.1 GCA_023253875.1 Candidatus Kapaibacterium sp. | reverse complement strand
TGACACTCCGAGCTGGTGTAGAACGCTGGCTCTTGGCTGGCATACCCTCATTAAAGCGCATTGAAGCTGTGAGATGAATGTTTCCCCAAAAAATGATTTGTGTTTGTAAAAAAATACCCTATCTTTGTGTCTCTTTTTGAGGGGGCGAATAGCTCAGCTGGTCCAGAGCGCCTGCCTTACAAGCAGGATGTCGGGGGTTCAAATCCCTCTTCGCCCACAAAAAGCCCTGATTTCAGGGCTTTTTTCGTTTACGCTCATTCCGACATCTCTCCGAGCAATATTGAACTTCATCCCAAACTTTCTCCCATTTTTTTCGCCAGACAAAAGATCTGGAACATGTTTGGCATGTTTTAGTTGGAAGATGCTGTTTTTTCATGCTGTGGGCTGGAGCAATTGTTTCACGCATTGTTGCACTAGATTTCCATCTGCTTTGCCACGAAGCTCTTTCATTGCAAGCCCCATGACCTTACCCATGTCTTTGGGTCCTTCGGCACCTGCTTGTTGAATGATTCCCTTCAATGCGTGAATCACTTGATCCTCTGACATTTGTTCAGGCAGAAATGAAGCAATAATTGCAAGCTCTGATTCTTCCTTCTCCAATAAATCTTGTCTTCCTGCTTGTCTGTACATGTCAATGGCATCTTTTCGTTTTTTAGATGCATTCAGTAAGATCTTCTGAGCATCTTCTTCAGACATGATTTTGTCTGTGCCGCTTTTGTTGAATTCAATGATTGAAGCACGTAAACTACGCAGCGTTTCCAGACGAATTTTATCGCCAGATTTCATAGCTTCTTTCAAATCTTCATTGATTTTTTGTTCGAATGTCATGATTATCTCCAAATGTTACTCAAAAATAGCGTCTCATTACTTCATGTCAAAGGAGAAGGCTTTGGAAAAAGAGTTGGCAAGGGGTATTTTGCAATGCAATCACGTATAACATACAAGAGTCTTTACGAATGACCACAAAGTCTACTTCCTCACATGCATATTCCTGGCCAATGATTATTGGAATAGCCGTTCTTACAACGATGATTTTCTTTTCCGATATTCTCTTTGGTACTTCGTTTTTCTGGGATGATATTTCTCAATATGTATATCCCATGGCTAGCTTTGGGGCATCCATGACCGCAAAGGGAGAAATTCCCTTTTGGAATCCATATATGTTCAATGGTATGCCTTTCCTTGCAGACTTTCAAGCACAGTACTTTTATCCGGCACATTGGGTATTTCCCTTTTTTATTGATCCAACAACAGGAATGCTCAAAGCAAGAATCATTGAATATGTGATCATATTCCATTTTGTCATCGCTCAGCTCAGCATGGTATTTCTTATGCGTGGTTTGGGAGCAAGTCAATGGGGTGCCATCATTTCTTCCATTGCCTATACTTTTAGTGGGGCCATAGCAGTACGAACAAATCACCCAATGATTATTTATCACCTTGCATTATTTCCGCTTATTGTTCATCATGTATTAAAAGGGATGGCAAATTTTCGATTGCAGAATATACTCTATGCGGGACTCTTGCTTGGAATCGCCGTCTTGGCGGGCCATGCTCAAACTTCAACATATATGCTACTATTCTTGGCTGTGATGGGATTCATAACAGTCATTCAAGGATATATAAAGAAAACATTGAATGCCATATCTTCAATCCAAAGTCTTGGGCTTCTTGCATTACCCGTTCTTATAGCAGCGTCAATTGCAGCAATTCAATATCTACCGGGTCAAGAATTGGCTTCCTATTCAGAAAGAAATGATATCACCTATGAGAAAACAACAGATGGTTCAATGCAACTTTCTCAGTTTTTTCACCTTGTTTTGCCAACTTTGCATGGAAAAATCATTGGGAATCCTGGACCAAAAGATGCAGAAGCTCAGTTTATGATGCTTGATAACAATAATCAACCGGTACAAACACATTGGTATTGGGATACTGCATTTTACTTTGGTATCATAGCTGTGATATTGGGTTTCTTGTCATTTCTTATTCTACCGAGAACTCCAATCATCATGACTTGTCAATATCTCTGGATTTTTGCTTTTCTCTATGGTATCGGAAATAATGGATTCTTACATGGATTGCTTTCAGGTATTCCGATTTTTGGACAATTCAGAAATCCCGGAAGGATGATGTTCTATGCGGCATTTGGTTTTCCCTTACTAGCCGGATTGACATTTGATGCGCTTCCCTCATTATTAAAGAATTCGACATTGAAATCCAGAATATATCTCGTGATCGGGATTCCGGTAGTCCTTCTCATACTTGGTTCATTGGGTATTTTACAATCATTTGCGTCTGTAAGTGAACCCCAAAGTACATATGTAGCAGGTCAAGCAGGAATGATTCTTGTCATTGCACTTGTTGGAATCATGATACTGTATGTAAGGGGAAATGAAAAGATTTCACCAATGATTGCAGGAATAGCCATTTCTGGATTATTATTTTTAGATCTCACCATGCAGTTCAAGGGATTTCATGGCTCTAAAGAAAATCCTGAAAGTATGTATGCGATTTCAGGAGAGCTCAAATCACAGCTTGGAATCAAACCACCAACATCTATCTTTCGCGTATCAATGCGTAATCAATATGGCATGGCATTCCAAAGAAATGGAGGCATGGCCTCAGGAATCATGCTCTATGAAGGATATAATCCAATTCTACTTGCCAGAAGAAATCCACCATTGCAATCAGAAGAAGATAGATTTGATGTATTGAATATTCGTTATGCCCTCAGTCTTGACTCCACTTCTGGATCGCTGTATTTCAGAGAAAGACCAAGTGCATATGGACAAGCAAGAATGGTCTATCAAGCCAATGTATATTCAGATGATACTACTCTGAAAAGAGCTATCATGAAAGCAGGTTCAGATATGCGTCACATTGCTTTTATGGAAAGAAAACCACGCATTTCACTATCAGGTAGCTCTCCTGATTCAGTGAAGCATTCTATTCAGATACAATCATATGAACCAAATAGACAGTCATATGTCATACAGACAAGTGAACCGGGAATCCTTTGTCTAAGCGAGATTTGGTACCCTTCCTGGATAGCACGAATTGATGGCACTCCTACAGATATACACAGAATCAACTGGTCTTTACGAGGAATAGAAATACCGGCTGGAAAGCACACTATAGAGTTGAACTTTGTTTCAGACACATATGAAACAGGAAAAACCATTTCTTATGCTGGCTTTGGACTA
>JALRFC010000230.1 GCA_023253875.1 Candidatus Kapaibacterium sp. | reverse complement strand
CAGCAGCGATTATCCTCGTCATCCTTGTCTATTCATCAGTTGAAGCGAAATCTAATAATTCATTGGATACAGTGTATTTGGAAGGAAGGAAGTCTCAACACTTCTACATAGATTTCCAAACTATTATAAACGGAAGAAGAAGACACACATTAGATATCTTAATGGACAATGACCCTAAACATAGGGATGCATTCTATGTCATTGACCAAATGATTGATAATAATGTCAATCCAGAATCCATTGTGAAGCGGATATTACAACTTGGGGTCAGAAGAGATTTCTTACCGAGATACAAGGTATTCTTTCTCCAGCAAATGACTGGGGCATATTATCCCCCTGGGGCGAAGAAGGCGGTTGGTTTTCGAACTCCTGATAATCTCATGTATGTTGTAGATAGAAGAACGATGATATTGAAATTCATGAAATGCTGGAATTTTGAAGTACAGTTTGAAGATATGCCTGAAGATATTGCTATGAATAGGCAAACAGTGGGAAAAGATCTATTTGACATACTTCAAATGAATCTTTCAGAATTCGCAAGATTTGGATATAAAAAGAAATGAAACATAAGAATATGTATGCTCAATTGAATCAACTATTCTGTATGGTATAATTTTACAAAGGGGCTCACCATGAAAACAGCAGCGATTATCCTCGTCATCCTTGTATATTCATCAGTTGAAGCGAAATCTAATAATTCATTGGATACAGTGTATCTACAAGACAACATAGCATGGGACTTTTATGCTCACTATCATATGCTTATCAATGAGAGTAGAAGAAATAATGTTAATACATTGGTAGAAAATGACCCTAAACATAAAGAAGCATTTCACTTAATCGATAAAATCATCAAAAGTAATACAGATGCTCAGTCTATTGTCAAACCACTTCTCAAGATTGGCGTAAAAAGCGAATTGATGGCCCGATATAAACTGCATTTCTACCAACAAATGACAAGAGCATTTTATTCACCTGAAGAATACGATAGTGTGGGTTCAAGAGTACCTGACAATATCATGTATATTGTCGATAGAAGAACAAAGATGTTGAAATTCATGAAGTGCTGGAATTTCCAAATGCAATTTGATGATGTTCCTGAAGACATTGCTAACAATCGACAAACAATTGGAGAAGATATTTTCAACATTGTACAAATCAACATGAAACAGTTTGAGAGGTATGGGTATAGAAGAAAGTAATATGGATTTATTCATTATATGATCAGAAAACTACATGCTTCATTCTTATATTCCCAACACAATTCATTACACTTCACAATTAGGGGAATGCTCATGAAAAAGCTCATAATTATAGTTGCACTTCTTATCCTGTCAGTTACCTCTCAAGGCAATGCCCAGTTGGATACTGTATATGTCAAAGACAGAGAAGCATGGGATTTCTATACATCGTATAAGTGCATGATTATATATGGTTACAAAGAAAACTACAACATACTAAAGACTCATGATCCAAGATACAAGGATGCTATCAATTTGATTGATGATATTCTAAAAAACAATACAAACTCAGAATCTATCAGAAAGCCATTATTGAAGATTGGAGTTAAACCGGAGTTTATCCCGAGATATAAACTAATATTTAATCAACTTATGAGCGGACTCTTTCCATCATTTACAATTGAAACAGATTATGACTCAAGAATTCCGGATAATGTCATGTATGTAATTGATCGGAAAACCAATATCATCAAATATATCAAGTGCACTGACTTCATATTGAAATATCCAAATCAATCAACCGACCACAATATTGACTTACAAATCGTGGCTGATGATGTATTGCAACTTGTACAGTTGAATATGCAAAGATTTAGAAAGAATGGTTATAAAGGGAGATAATGGACTAAAGTTCTTACTGACTTTTCTTCCATTCATCATACATGGAACGAAGCAATTGCACATCTTCCCAAGCGGGTTTTTTCCAATTGGGATTACGAAGCAGAGCAGCGGGATGATAGGTGGCAAGCAGTGATACCCCATGATAATTCATCACTTTCCCTCTTATATCTTGCATTTGATGATTTTTTTTGAATAGCGTATTCACGGCTGTAAGACCAAGCGCCAAAATGAATGCCGGCTTGATGAGTTCAATTTGCTTTTGTAAATATGGTTCGCACTGAGCGATTTCATCTTTCTCGGGTCTGCGATTTTCGGGTGGTCGACATTTGATGATATTCGCGATATAGACTTCATCTCTTGACATATTGATTGCTTCGAGAATCTTCGTGAGAAGCTTCCCTGCTGCACCTACAAATGGCAGACCTTGTGCATCTTCATCGGCGCCGGGTGCTTCGCCGATAATCAAAATATCAGCATTGGGATTTCCGGAACCAAAGACAAATGAATTACGGGTACTCCCCAAACGACATTCCATGCATGTATGTATATGATCATGCAGTATCGGAAGCGTATCTGCCAATTGCCATTCCGGTGAAATGCTCATGTCTTCCTGTTGGATTTCTATTGAAGATGACTGATGCTGATGTGATGCATCAATAAACAAAACCGATCCCAAAATTTCTTGCTGTTGTGCAAGATATCGTTCAAGATCGGTTTTTTGTTGTTTCATTTATACGGATTCCTAGGACTTCAGCTAAGTTTTATACCTTCTTCCAATAATTCATTGACTTTCCCCATAGACTCCGCTTCCGCATAGAATCTGATGAGTGGTTCAGTACCGGAAGCACGGATCAATAACCAACCATTGTCAATGAAAAATTTATAACCGTCTTTTGTATTGGAACCAATAACTGGAAATCTTCCAATCTTTGTCGGACCTTTCGCACATGCTGCCAAGATAGCTTTTTTCTGTTGTGGTGTCACATGTACATCTTTGCGCATATATCTGTGCGGACCGAATTCCTCATCCAATTCATCACATAGTTCACGCAATGTTTTCTTGCGAGTGGCCATCATTTCAATGAGCAGCAATGCATTGAAAATGCCATCGCGTTCAGGAATATGAAGCATGGTGCCAAGTCCACCCGACTCTTCCCCACCGACAATAATCTTTTCCTCATTCATGTACTTGGCAACATATTTAAAACCAACCGGGGTTTCATGGAGTGGAATAGAATGCTTTTCGCAATACTTTTCAATCATGGAAGTGACGGATACTGTCTTGACAACGGCACCACGCTTTTTCTTCACTTCCCACATATACTTAAGTAAAAGAATAAACAGCTTT
>JALRFC010000022.1 GCA_023253875.1 Candidatus Kapaibacterium sp. | reverse complement strand
ATGCATCATTACTAATAAAAACGATATCAGTATCATGATTTTCGAAGGTAAGAGTGTCGAAAAGATCAAAAATGGGGAGAAATAATGAATGAATTGCATGATATCCATCAGGCAATGTGCCAATTATTCGCAGTCCAAGATTTATCTTTGCATGTGCATGAAGCGTAATCACTTGTATATCCTAAGCAAACAAACCATACAAAAATGTCAAAAATAGAGCAAATCACCTATCTGGGCGAAATTCAAAGGAAAAGCATACACATCGTTTCAATGCTCATTCCGATTATCTACTATTTCATCGATACAAAAACTGCTTTGCTCATTTTGTTCCCAGTGACCGTGCTCACACTCCTGATTGATCTTGGCATTTATCATAGTGAATCATTCAGAACATTGATCTATCCCATCGTTGGTGGAATGTTAAGACCTCATGAAATGCATCGTACATCGCTCGTTTTGAATGGTGCTTCATGGGTAATGATTGCTGCTTGTATTACTGTTGCCATATTTCCCAAACCTCTTGCCATCATTGGATATTCCATTGTCATACTTTCAGATATAGCCGCAGCGCTTATAGGACGTAAGTTTGGAAAAACGCCATTTCTTGACAAGTCCTTACAAGGAAGTACAGCTTTTTTTATAGTTGCATTGATTGTCTCAGCTACGTGGACATGGATTTTTGACTATTCATCTATGTTTTTCTTTGTTTGCATCATTGGTTCATTCCTTGCGACCATAGCTGAAGCTTCAACAACAAGATTTAAATTGGATGATAATCTAGCGGTACCATTAGCATTCGCTGGTAGCACATGGATTCTTATTAGTCTGCTTTCCATTTCATTGAGTTGAACCTCATGGCGATTCGTATTGGAGACCCAATTCCTAAATTCTCTGCATTGAATGAAGCAGGTGAGATCTTTCATTCGAGCACATTATCGGGAAAACCGTGCATCATTTTTTTCTATCCCAAAGATGATACATATCTATGCACGAAAGAGGCATGCTCATTTAGAGATAGCAATAAAGATTTCCTACAAAAGGGAATCTCAGTTATTGGAATAAGTGCTGATTCCGTAGAGGATCATCAACGCTTCATACAAAAACATACATTACAATATTCATTGCTCTCAGATCCGAATAATCATATCCGAGAAGTATTTGGTGTCCCAAAAGGACTCCTTGGATTATTACCCGGCAGAGTAACTTACTGCTTTGATGCTAATGGCAAAGCTATTGCAATCATCAATGCTTCATTAAGTGCCGATAAGCATGTTCAGGAAGCATTGAAAGCATTTTCTTGATTCCAACAGAGATTCATATCATGATTTCACTACTCATTTCAACCATAAGAGCATATTGTCGACATATCCCAATTCACATTGGAAAGGGATTTCTTATGCGTATTGGAAGGAGATTATTACTTGCGGGAAAGAATGTCATAACATTACAAGCAGATTCGATTCATGGTGTATCTATGGAAGTGACACTTCCAAGAGATGCTGGTTGGGATGTGATCTATTTTCGCGGAACATATGAAACGGGTACTACAAGAGTTTTTGAACTATTGATTCGTGATCTTGATAGGGTATTTGATATCGGTGCAAATATGGGCTGGTATTCAGTATTGAGTGCAAAAATTGCAAAACATGGTGAAGTTCATGCATTTGAACCGGTTCCTTTCATATTTGAAAAGTTTCAAAAGAATGCACGATTGAATAAAGTAGATACAATCACTTTCAATAATATTGCGCTTGGTAAAGAACAATCAGGTTCAATTGCCATTCATACATTTGATGGTCTCTATCATGGTCATAGCTCCATGTCCACGCTTAATAGAAGTGATTATCAGACAGTCCATGTCCCAATGACAACGTTAGATACCTATTGTGAAGAACATGGTATTGGTCGTATAGATTTCATCAAGATGGACACTGAAGGTGCTGAGATGGAAGTATTGGCCGGTGCAAAAAATATGATGTCTGGTTCATTCCCTCCAATCTGGCTCATTGAATTAAATGAAGAAACAGCCTCAGCCTTTGGATATGTACCACATGAATTGATTGATACATTATTACAGTATCATCCCTATGAGATGTATGTTATAGAGGGTGCTTGGGGGAAAATTCGCAAAATGGAAGACTCAAAGGATTATCATCATGGAGATAATCTTTTGTGCATTCCCCAATATCGTTCAGATGCTTTGGAGAAAATTACAAGATTGCTTTAGGAGCGAACCTTCAGCATCACTTTATGCAATCCCAATATGATCAATGAAGCACAAATCAAGTGAACGGGTTGCATAAAAGCAGGTACTGATAGATATGTCATAACAATACCGGACAGTATAGATATACTCAGTCCTGTACCAAGCAAGAAAGTAGGAACTTTGATTGATTTCCATAGCATTTCTTGCTTTTTGCATTGCCATAGAATCCAACCATGTATTCCTAAGAGTACCAATGAAAATGACCTGTGAATGGGGAAGAGTGTACTTAAATTATCAATCCAAATATCCCTTTGCATAAAATCAAGTGATTTTGCCAATACATCAATTTCCTCTCTGACTTGCGTTCCCATCAAAATCTGCAGAAACATCAATGCCATTGCAATTCCGGAAGTTCTGAATATTGTAGGCATGCTGAATCTTGATTCTTCTTCTTGTGAAGCAGCATAATTTGCGATAAGTAAAATCAAAAATGCAAAAAGCATATGAATAGTGATGCGATACGGTGCCAAATTTGATGAAACAACCAATGCTCCTAACCAACCTTGAAAACCGGTCAAGAATAATAGAGCTATGGATGCATACAGAATATTCGGTGTATTCTTACGGAATCTAAAGGAGAGTACTGTTTGAATCAATACACTCAATCCAAGTAATGCTCCGAGTAATCTATTGATATATTCAATCCAAGTTTTCATTGCATCGAACGATTCGGCAGGGATTCCGGCATTTGCATAGACTTGTTGATAATCTGCGGGTAATTGAGTCACTGAAGTTGGAGGAATGATGAGTCCATAACAAGTGGGCCAATCCGGACACCCCATACCTGATTGTGTTGCTCGAACGATACTTCCTGCCGCTATGACTAATATGATCAAAGCGATGGTGATATTCGAAATATGTTTGTAGAATGAATTCATTGTGCCATATAAAACTCAGTGAAGAATCTATTCAAATTCCAGATGTCAATCTTTGATGCAATTTCAAAAGGTGAATGCATGGATAAAAGCGGAATTCCAATATCAATGACTTCCATATCTTCTTTGCTCATTTGTCCGCCAATGGTACCGCCACCACCTGTCTCTACTTTATACGATGCTGTCTGCCATGGTATAGATTTTGTATCCAAGACATTTCGTATCCAAGCAGTAAACTCTGAATTGGCATCAAATGATCTTCCATATCGTTTGATGGATGGACCGAATCCCAATCGAGAAGCATTGGTTTTTTCCGATAAGCCGGGGAATAATGGACTAATCCCATCATTTGCATCTGCAGAAATAACTTTTGCCAATGATAATGCTTTCCGAGTGAGATTTTCATTAAAGGACTGAGCATGTTGTGCTTCTGCAATGATGCCATAGACCGTATTGAGAAATGAAGATGCTGCTCCTGTATTATTGACATTCCCTGTTTCTTCATTGTCAACGATATATGCCATTGCAGTATACAGAGGAGTTTTGTTTAATTCCATCAATGACGTAATTGCCACATAACTACATGCTCTATCATCTTGACCATATGATCCAATCAGCGATCTATCCAAACCAATATCTCGCGGTGAACCTGCAGGGGTGATATTTAATTCAGCACTCACCAAATCTTCTTCAGTAATAGCATACATTTCTGTCAAAGTGTTCATTACAGTATTGATGATGGAATTCTTTTGATCAGGAATAGTTCCGATGATAGGATCCATTTCCTCACCTTCCATGACACCAGTGTATTCTCGTTTACGTAAAGGGGAATCAACATGAGGTGCTGCATCAGGAATTATCAAAATGGGATCTTTGGGATTTCTTCCGATTTCGATTGAGATTGTTTTTCCATCTTTCGTATCAACACGACCGGAAATCATGAGAGGAATATTAACCCATTGATATTTTTTGATTCCACCATAATAGATGGTTTGTAATAAAGCAAAACCATCTTGCTCATACAGTGGTCGGGCTTTTATATCTATTCTTGGGCTATCATGATGTGCCCCGATCAAACGGCTACCTTTTGTGATTGGTTCTGAGCCAATTGTGACAGCAATTAGTGCTCTATCACGATTATTAAATATGAGTTTGGCTCCAGTCTTTATTTGAGAAGAATTTGTAAACAAAGTGAAGCCTTCTTTGTTCAACATTGTCATCAATTCTTTCGTAGATGTGAGTTCAGTGCGTGCCTTATCTAGATAGGTAGAATAACCATCGATATAGTTTTCTATCATATTCCGTTCTTTGGCATCTATTGATAGCCAAGAGGAACGTTTTGCATTCCAAACTGATTGAGAATAGCATGTGGAAAGAAATGCAAATACACAAGTAAGTAATATGATAATGTTCATTGAACTGCCACAGTTAATTCATAGTTGACTTCAATTTCAGGATGAATACTCATCATTACAGGACATGTTTTGGCTGCATGATGAAATGCCGCCATATCACCGTCAGAATATTCTCGATGGGGAAGAATAATGGTAATATCGAGAGTACCGATTCTTCTTATTGGTTCATTAATCATGTATTTCTTGACGGTAACCTCTGTACCGGTGATATTGACTGACCTTTTTTCGGCTGCGATACCCATTATGGTCATTATGCACGTACCCAATGCTGTTGCTAGCAAATCGGTCGGAGAAAAACTTGCTCCTTTCCCATTATTATCAATTGGAGCATCGGTGTACAGTGTATTCCCAGATGGATCATGCTTGGCATGGCATCGTAAATCACCTGCATATTCGATTGACATCGAAACCATTGTATTATCCTGTAATATTCTGACGCAAATTACCCAATTTTTTAGGAAGGATCGGGTATTTTGCTCTCAAAACCCAAGCACAAAGCTCGATTCGTGGAAAAGTTGGTTCACAACTATGTCAGAAGTCAATTTCAATCTTGGAATTCTCACGTTTTCGGCCTAATTTTGTCGTTTGTTCAGGGTCTTGAATCGAGAGTATTCAAGGCATCATTTCGTCAAAGCTAAGGAGTATAAGATGGGTATCATCTCACGAATGCGAGATATTTCCCCGTATATGTTGGTGATTTTTGTTGTATCATTCATCGCCTTCATGGTCGCTTCCGATGCAAATATCGGTACATTATTAAACAGCTCATCAACCGGTTCAGTTGTTGGCACTATCAATGGCGAGGAAGTTTCCTATCAGGAATTTGAATTCCGCGTCAAAGAACAAGCAGACATGCAGAGACAACAAAATCCTCAAGCAGAAGTGGATGAAAATATCATTCGTCAAGCAGTATGGGATCAATTTGTTGAAGAAGCATTGATTCGTCAGGCAGGAAAAGCTGCTGGCATAAAAGTGACTCAAGACGAAGTGCTTGATATCATGTTAGATAGCCCGCCGGAATATCTTACAAGAAACTTTACCGATAGTTCAGGAACATTCAATCGCCAAGCATATCTTGATGTGATGACCAATCCTGATATCATAGCCCAGAATATAGCGGCAGGTAAAAAAGCCGGAATGATTCCTGAGTCTGTTGACCCAGCAGAAGAAGTTGCAAAGTTTAAGAATAGTCTTCTTAAAATTGAAGACTTCATGTATAAATCCAGACTTCTAGAACATTTCAGAAGAGCTTCCGGAACAGCAGCATCTATTGTATCTCCTGCGTATTTGAAAAACAAATATGTGAATGAAAGTGCAACATTTGATTTTGATTATATTCATTTCAATGTTAATAATGTTGATGCCAAGAGCATAGGCAAGCCAACAGACCAAGAATTACAAGCTGAATATGAATTAGTGAAAGAATTCACAAAACAGAAGCCTGCACGTAAGATCAAATATGTCTCTTTCCCTTTGGAGCCATCTAAGGAAGATACATTGGCTGCATCAAAGAAAATCTCACGAATTCAACAATCCCTTGCTGAGGCATTAACACCTGAAGCAAAAATTGCTGCTTTCGATCAATATCTTGCAGAGTACTCCGGTAATCAATTGGATTATCAACCTGTAAAGAAACTTGCACCAGATGTTTCGGCGATATTAGCCACAGCTAAGCAAGGAGATGTGATTGGTCCGATTACATTACAGAGTGGAACATTTATTTATAAGGTTGACAGTCTACGTAGTGGCATTACCGAACTTGTAAAAGCAAGTCACATACTTATTAATTTCGGCTCCAATAAAGACAGTGCGAAAGCATTTGCTTCTCAAATTCTTTCTAGAGCAAAGAAAGGTGAAGATTTTGCAGTTCTTGCAAAAGAGTATTCACAAGATCCTGGCTCTAAAGATCGCGGTGGTGAATATGACTATTTCCCTAAAGGTCAAATGGTAAAACCTTTTGAAGATGCATGTTTCAATAATGCACCCGGTTCAATAGTTGGTCCTGTTGAAACAGATTTTGGATATCATATCATCAAAGTTTCAGACAAGATTTCAGATGAAATCAAGTATAGCGAAATCATGGTGACTGTTGGTATGACAATGAATACCAAGAAGCAACTTCGCCGTGATGCATTGTCATTCAAACAACAATTGGATGATGGAGAGAATATTGAAAATCTTGCCAAGAAATTGAAGAAGAATGTGGTTGAAACCATGTTTTTTGATACTCAAATGCCGGTATTGGGTTCACAATCCCTTACAAGCTTTGCATTTTCCAATGATGTTGGTGCAATTTCCGAACCAATGGAATTGAAATATTATGGCATAGTTGTAGCACAGATAACCGGTAAAAGAGAATCAGGTTTACGTCCATTTGAAGATATGAAAGATGAACTGGCACAAAAAGTTGTTTTCAAGAAGAAAATGAATATTCTCAAATCCAAGGCTAATTCGATTTATCAAAAAATCAAATCTTCTGATAGATTATTCGCAATTGCTCAGATTGATCCAACATTAGAAGTAAGAACTGCAGCAAAAGTTCGAAATAATGGTTTGGTAAATGGTGTTGGAAATGAACCTGCATTGACACAAAAGGCTCTTTTGGCCCCATTGAACAAAATCAATGAACCAGTTGCCGGTGATAATGGCTGGTATATTTATCAAGTGATTCAAAGAACCAATGCAGATATGGGCGGATTTTCAAAAGCCAAAAAAGATTTGCAGATGACTTTGTCCACTCAGGCCGCTTCATCAGCGTATGCACAATGGTTTAGCGCTTTGAAAGACAAAGCTGACATACAAGACTATCGAGGAAAGTTATTCCGTGATTAATCTAAAGCCCGCTGATGCGGGCTTTTTTGTTTATGATTCCACATTTCTCTTATACGGATCTCTATGATATTGCCACCACAGCACATGGTGGTAGATTGTCAGTCAATACCACTGAAGAAGCCTTCAAATGGTGTGAAGGAATAGCTCGAAGTCATTATGAAAATTTCCCGGTGGCTTCGCTTCTTTTACCACGAACTATGCGAAAACATGTCATCGTTATGTACGCTTTTAGCAGAATAGCAGATGATATTGCAGATGAATATTCGCTCAATCAAGGTGGCGAAAAGGCGGAATATGCATTAGCAATCATGCATCACTTTTGTAAACAATCTCAAATGGGAGTGTTCAAGGGGAAGAATCCACTGTGGCTTGCAATGCAATCTATGTTTGAAAAGACAACATTACCCATTACTCCATTTGAACGATTATTGAGTGCTTTTGTATCAGATATACGATTTGCAAAACCGAATACATTCCAAGATATTCTAGATTATTGTGATAATTCAGCGAATCCAATAGGTGAATTATTGCTTCGATTGCTTGGAAACTGGAATGCAGAGATAAAAAAAGAATCTGATGCATTATGTACGGCATTGCAAATCATCAATTTTATTCAAGATATCTCTATTGATACAAAAAAAGGTAGATCGTATATTCCATTGGAATATGCTGATTCGCATGAAATAGTGGAAAACTATTTGGCAATAGGAGAAATAACACCTAATTTTTCAAAGGCAGTGATTCAATATATTCAAGACGCAGAACTTCTTTTGAAAGAATCAAAACACTTGCCTTGGACAATCTCTCATAAAGGAGTACGAACCGAACTCCTACTCATACATTGTTCCGGTTCTCGAATGTTGAATAAGTGTATTCGCAATCAGAATAGATTGACATCCTTTAGGCCGAAACTTGTCATTGGTGACTATATTCTCATTTCACTGGAAATGATGCTTCAAATTCCAAAGATATTGTTCAAACGATGAATGCAGAAGTAGATATCGTAGAATTTGATTGCTCTGAAGAATTGGCTCAACAGAGTAAGACAAATTTTTATTATTCATTCTCCTTTCTTCCAAAAGATGAAAGGGAGGCAATTCATACTGTCTATGCATTTTGTAGACATATCGATGATATTGTTGATGAAGAAGATACAGGGACTTCAGAGGAAATAATAAAGAAAAGAACCAAATTAAGTGAATGGCGTAAAGCAATAGATGGAATATATTCAGGGAAACCACATTCAGCTTATCTCAAACCATTGCAATCAGCTATAAAGCGATTTTCCATACCCAAACAGTATTTCATGACATTGATAGATGGTTGTGAGAGAGACTTGCGTCAAAAACGGTATGAAACATTCAATGATTTGAAAGAATATTGCTATGGAGTGGCCGGTATTGTAGGTTTGATGTGCATTGAGATATTTGGTTATAAGTATGAAGAAACCAAAGAATATGCAGTTAATCTAGGATATGCACTTCAATTGACAAATATTTTGCGCGATTTGAAAGCGGACAAAGACCGTGGATATATCTATCTTCCCAAAGAGGATTTGGAGAAATTTCGATATTCAGAAATAGATTTGATGAATGAAGTCTATAATGAACAATTCATTGAATTAATGAGATATGAAACCAGACGTGCCAGAGAATACTATCATAAAGCAAGAATGGCATTAAGACCGGATGAACGAATGACAATGATAGCCGCCGAAATCATGGATGCCATATACTATCGCTTATTAGAAAAGATTGAATTGAATGATTTTGATGTCTTTAACAAGCAAATACGAGTATCAACCATTCATAAAATAGCCATAGCATTCAAACATTGGGTTTCAACGAGAATCTTTGTTGGAAGAATCAAGCATTGATTAATCAGGTCTAATCACAAGCACCGGGCAAGGTGCTTTTCTGACTACACGCTCTGTTGTGCTACCCAATAATAAATGTTCGACTCCACCTCTGCCATTTGTGGCAATACAAATCAATGAAATAGCATGATCCTTTGCATATTGATTGATCTCATCTGAAGAACGTCCGCCATGAATGATTTGCGGAATTACTGAAAACCCTTCTGCATGTAATTCATCGACTGTTTTCTTGAGTTCTACTTCCGCAGCTCCAGAGTATTCCTTCTCAACATCACTTAAATCAACGGGAGTATATCCCCAATCTACTGGAAAAATTACCGGTTCTATGATATGGACAAGGTGAATGGTGGCAGACCACTGTTTTGCCCATTCTTTTGCATAAGTCAATGCTTTTTCAGAATGTGTAGAAAAGTCTGTGGGAACAAGGATGGAAGTGATCGGTAACATGTCTATCTCCTAAAGTGATATCCAAACTTAGAGAATTCTTCAATGAAACAAACTGATAATTCTCATTTTCTTTGATGAAGAGTGGAACGTTTCTTTTTGATATTGGATAATTCTCTTTTTTTGATCAATCCCCTAATGTTATTGATAATCATTCGAATAAAGATGATGAGTAATTTTGCTAAAGGAATTCGAGAAGCTTTTTTAAGACCAGTGCGAAGAATCTTCGATAATTGCAATTGATCATTGTCTGATAATTGTAATTGTTTTTGATACTGTAGATGTTGTTGAACCATGTCCGTAAGTACTGTACCAAGATCATTTTTTTGTTGATTCAAGGATTCTATATCCACATCATTGAATCGAAGAATTGTTTCAATATGATCATATAATACAGCTGCAAGCTTTGCATCTTCAGCAGAAGGATCTTCTTTTAATAATTGTAGAATCTCTCGTGATAATTTCACGAATTCATCTATACGATCTTTTGATAAAGTGAAGAGAGTTTTGGGGTTTACATCAGCTACATTTACGAAAATTGAAGAAAGCTCTACAATTTCATTTCCATAATTACTCATTGCTTTCACAGAATAGCGCTGAATCTTATCATTGAGTTGCTTCTGTAAAAATTGGATTTCACTTTGAATGGCATGCTTGCGATTATCAATGTGTGTTGATCGCAATGAAGATTCCATATCCTTGATTTTATGTTGAATGTCTCGAATGGACTTTGCTTCCTCTGTCTCACTGGAATGAATGGTATTCAAAATAAGTTTGTGATCAGGATCGATCTTTGCATCACCAATCTTTACGCAATGAATGCGAATAGAAGCTCCCAATGCTTGGCGAATTTTGGCTGTATCTATATGGGCTGCTCCATCGGTAATGACAAGTATTTCTGCTTCAGACATAAAACTATCATGTCTAATATCTTGGATGGCAGTGAGCAATGCCTTTTCTAGTATAGTTCCTCTGCCTTCAGCGGGCATACACATGATTTCTGTGATCAATTCATCAAAATCTGTACGGTTTTGTACGACATGTAATTTGCCGATATCCGCATCAAATGTTCGGAAAAATATCGTGCCCATCTCTTTTTGATTATTCTTTAAAAAGAAATATGCAATGGCTTTTGCGAGATGAATGCGATAAGACTCTTGCATTGATTTGGAAGTATCAAACAAGAGATATACTTTCTGTTTTCTTGAATCAGGTGCGAAATCAGAGCTGTCAGATTGATAGCGTTTATTTCTAGGAGCTTTTGGTGAAGGCATCCATAATGAACGTTCAACAAGTCTTTGCATGAACACTTCATCAGGTAATAAATATTGATGAGGATAAATCTTATTGATATCACGATAACTTCTAATAAGATTTGCTTCATATTCTTCACCGGTAGGGAGATGAGGAATTACTTCTTTTGGGGATGATTTGTCCTCCGGATTATGCTCACTGAGCCAAAGGACCGGACTTAATATTGTGGTGAGGGGATTCTCTATGTCTTCGAGTATGCGAGAGATTTCATAAACGAGAGTGAAGTCATCGGGTAGTGCTTGTATTGAAGATTCCAAAAAACCATATTCCACCATTCTCGAAAAGAAGGCTGAATTTCGCAATATGGTTCTTTGCGAAAGTTCCATAGTGTTTAATTCTCAATCTGTTGAAAGATTCTGATTGTTTCTTTCTCGAGTGCTTGACGTAATTCTCTTACTTCATCACATGAAGGAATCATATTTTTTAGAAATGACTCGAGGACTCGTTTATTGTGTAAGATGGTATGATCTATATTCAATGTATCTTGAATCCACTCAAGCAATGTTCTTCGGAGTGGTGTATTCGATAAAGCCTTATCAAGCGGTTGTTGTAAAAAAGTAGGATCTTTTTCTATTTGCTCAAGTACTTCTTCATAGGCAATGAGTGATCGTATTTGTTCAAAACCATTGGAAGATGTGAGTGAATTATAGACAGTAGTAAAACTCTTTTCATAGAGATGTTTCTCTTCAGGTAATCCACCGGTGCAATAGATCAGAGATAATTTTCTGATATCATCGGCTTCTGCTAATGTCCGTCCATCGAGAAATGTCAATGCCCTCAATAAATCCAGCGATTTTGCTTGTGTTCTTGGTGAAATGTAGAAGTCATTATACTCTGAACTTGCATGTCCTTTATAAGTTTCTCGTAATGTTCTATTGCGAGAATACTCATAATGTCTTACAACCAAGTTTGTAAAATACAGCATCTCGGCAGAAATTCTAAACTCATGTGTAGTATCTTCAGCCGTAATGAGTTTTTTTAATTTCAATAACTCATCATATTGAATTGTTACCGGTGGTTTCACAATTCTATTCGAATGTTGTGAATATTGGACACCGATTTTGAATTGTATGAGTGGGTCTTTATCAGGAAGGATAACAGATTTGAAGAGAAATCTATCAAGAATAGCTTCTGTAACTTCACTTATTCGTAGATAATTTGTGGCTGCAATCACAGTATGCAGAGGGGAATTGACTTGCTGTGTGCCTCTGATCATTTTCCGTTCATTCAAGAGAGAGAGTAATGCACGAAGTGTGAAATCATTGGCATCAAAAATTTCATCAATAAATCCGAAATGGGATTCTACGAGTGAACCTTTCGTATTATGTTCAATGATTCCTTCTTTCAGTGATTCTATGTTCAAACCACCAAAATAGGTATCTGGTTGCTGCTCTTTACTTGCCTGTACTCGAAACAATGAAGCTTGTTCGAAACATGCGAATAATTGTTCTGCCAATAATGATTTTCCGGCACCGGTTCTACTTTGCAAGAGCAGATGTTCACCTGTGAGAAATGCACAAAAAGCTTGTTCGATGACTTCTTCGCGATTAATCACTCTGCGTCCAACAAATTCTTTTGCTTGTTGTATATGAAGAGCAATTTCTTCTAGTGAAAATGCTGAACTCATAAGAGAACCATTGTTTCTTGAAAATTAAAAGGTAAAATCAGTTTGCAATCGTACTAATACTGAATGTTGCTCACTTGCATTTACAGATGATTGTTCAGTAATATAATTAACATCTGCTTGAATTTTCAAATCATGACCACTAAAATATTTCGAAATACCGAATACAAGATCTGTTCTCGGGCCAGCCAGGCGTTCAATTTTTTCAGATGGTGTTATCGATGTATAGCGTATACCAAGTTGAAGATCATTGGTAATCATATAGGTTAGATGACTATT
>JALRFC010000229.1 GCA_023253875.1 Candidatus Kapaibacterium sp. | reverse complement strand
CTACTGTGCTACTGAAAAAGTTCAAATTATCATTGAATCTCAATTGCGTAGCATGTACATCACTGATACCTGCAAAACCCGATATTGTACAGAGAGTACCACTTTTTGGTATGATTCCTTCAAATCTAAGTTTGGTGATTC
The DNA here is from genome assembly GCA_023253875.1 of Candidatus Kapaibacterium sp. Taxonomy (GTDB): domain Bacteria; phylum Bacteroidota; class Ignavibacteria; order Kapaibacteriales; family UBA961; genus UBA961. The sequence continues at coordinate 3,076 of JALRFC010000229.1, read as the reverse complement.
TTTCATCACCGATGACATCCTTTGAGAGTATTTGCATTGTTCCGAATGCGCTTGAGACTGAATCCGGCAGAAACAATCCTGCTTTTGAACGAAATTCGAATAGTGCTTCCTGTTTACCGATATAAGGATTTTTCTCTGTGAGATTGATGCTCACCGGAAGTACCGCTCGCCCTCGGGGGTCTGCTTTGACATTTGGCATGCGCAATGTCGCTGTTGCAGAATAAGGCACAATACGAATCACCTTTGCACTAGCACAAGGATAGAATGAGCATGCAATGATTTCTCCACTATCCAGCAATGGTCCTGAAAATGTGATTTCAATATCTCTTTGTGATTTTGGTGGTAAGATCAAAGGAAGTTGAGTACTAAGCACAAATGAATTGCCTGATACAAATGCAGAATCGAGTCGAACTTCATTCAAGGATGCATTTTGCAAAGTGATTATTTTCTTTTTGAGTTCCGGAATACAGGCAATGATCGCGGGTACAGAGATATCAGTGCCATCGCCGAATCCTTTCAATACTATTGGGATTTCATATTGAGTAAGTCCTGAATGAAATACCAATACTTCAATCAATTCTTCACCCAATATTTTTGGTGAGAATTGCACTTCTACGAATAAGGATGCACCCGGACTCAACACTGAATCTGCAATCTTTGTCAATACTTTTATAGCAGGTGATTTTGTTACTACTTTATTAATGGTCACAGGAACAGGATCATCATTTCGGATGAGTTCAATGGTTTTGGTGACTGTTTCATTGATACATGCCGGACCCAGTTTTTGTCCTTGTGCAATAGGATTGATAGAGCGCAGGACACCATTCACGCGAATCGGCATGAAGAATTCTTGATTGCAAAAACCAAAGAATAATGAATCTGTCAGCAAGCCATTATCGCGTGCAAGCACTCTGATATTTATATCAATACATTTGCCCGGCGCGATTCTAAGCGTATTCGGTATTTGAGAAATCAATGAAAAATGTGTTGCTTCACGGAAATATGCATAATCGATGAATATATCCCCATTGCCACCATTGCAAAGATTCACCGTCAAAACAGTATCCGTTGGATGCATCATGATTGCATCACCCAAATCAGCAGAAACAATAACAGGTTTTGATGGCTCAATGCGAATGAATCCGATGCTTGTGTCCTTTTCCGGGAATGCAAAATCCATCACTTTGAGATTATCCGAAGTCCTTGCCGATGAAGCGAGTGCTTTGCCATCAGGACTATATTTGATATCAGTTAAAAATCCTTCATGATTTGCCAATTGTCCGAGAAAGACATTTGTTGGTATGCGCCAAACCGAAATTTGAGGAAAGCCTGCAAAACCGGTTGCAAGAAATTGATTTGTTGCATTGAAGTCCAAACCAATCACATCGCTTGCGGAATTTCTCAAGGAGCGAACGACAGTCTTGCTTGCTATGTCAATCACATGTACTTCACTTGCGGAAACAGAATAAAAACTCTGCTCACTGAGCATTGTTCCAGCCGCAAGATATGCTCCATCATTGGACACCGCCAATTGAGAAATAAGTGGTAATGCAGGATTTGACATGGTTGATATAATACCCAATGTACTCATGTCCAATACATGTATAGAGCCATCGAGCAATGCAATACTACCGGTGATTCCATTACCCGGATTGAATGCAGTAATTGGTTCGGGGAATATATATGGTGTTAACTCGGATCCATCTATAAGAGATATCTTTCGAATATTCTTCCCTCTTTTTGGGACCAGCAGCAATACATCCTTGATGCGATGAACAGCAGAGATTTCACCATCACCTGTGATGGTTTTCAGAAGAATTGGATTGAGTGAACCTCGATTGAATACCGATAGCAATTCTTGTCCTGTTGATGGAATGCGATAGACACCAAAGATTGAAGAATCGCTGATATAACCGATGCCAAGCCATTCGGAGCGGCTGACAGGAAAGGAAATTCCAGAGAGTAAAAAAGTATCACGAAGGATCCCATCCACCTTCTTCCATTCAGCAATTTTTCCTGATTCATAACCCGCGATGAGCGCATCTCCGACAGCATTCCATGCAATTTTGGAAACAGGCGCTTTGAGAGCAGGATGCAAAAGAGTTTTTTGATCAAAGTTGCCAAGTTCTTGTCTGACGCGAAGTCTTCCTGAGTCCGTGATTGTGCCCGGTGTACGCCATAAAAACACGCTATCCATGCTGGATCCAAGTGTATCCCACGTTTTGCCATTATCGGGGGTCCAATCAACAAAAGTAGGCGCACCAACTCTATACCCTTTCCATTTCACTTGATATGGAGTGCATGGAGTGAGAATGATGGATGTATCGGGCTCGACTATATGAAGCGAACGAACTTCTTTCATTTCAAAGCCATTGGCTCTCAAAAGGAGATAATCTTTTTGTCCGCCTTCATAATGCAGAACAGCATACTCTTTATAATATCCCGATCTGCTTGGCTTGAACACAATATCGAAATAATAACCAACTGCGGGAGAAAGTCCTACCGGTGGTGGATTGGTGGACACATAAGATCCAATCCATCGATAGGAAAAATCAGGATGAGAGAATGTGATTGAATCAAGACTTGTGCTTCGTTCAATGCCTCTTGAATCTTTTTTGGAACCAAAAGCCTTCACGAGCAGAGTTGTATATTCTTGAAATCCTTCAGGTACAGATCCAAAATTGAATTCTTCAATTTGCACGCTGAATGGATCGCAGAATCGAACCTGGCTGATTCCACCTCTGTCATGTCTGCCCAATGTCGAACCGGTTCCAGCATTTGTGGACACCACGAATTCCGCTCGATTTCCTCCCTCGGAACGCGTAATCCATGTCACTTCTTGATATCCCTGCGGATCAGGTGCTAACACAGACGTGGCTTTGGTGCTGAAATTACTCTCGATGATGGTGAGTTCGGACTTAGAGAATGTATATGGAGAGCCATTAGAACTCACGCGTAGCCATGCGCGTAAAATGGGATAATCTGCTGTATCAATCGTGATGAAAATTGGTCGCAATTCACGAATTTCGACTCTCACTTGCGACATGGTAGTGGTGACTATCGCAAAGAGTGAAAT
>JALRFC010000228.1 GCA_023253875.1 Candidatus Kapaibacterium sp. | reverse complement strand
GTCGAATGACTTTGAAATCTGTTGTGCAGATAAGATAAATGGAGGAAATGGTCTCATTCATATCGCTCCAATGAAAAGGTTTCCCCAAGATAGCGTTTTCGAACTTCTTCATTTTGAGCGATGTCTTCGGCACTTCCTGAACAAAAAATTTTCCCATCTATCAGAATATATGCTCGATCTGTGATGGATAATGTTTCATGGACATTATGATCGGTGATGAGTACACCAATACCTTTTTCTTTCAGCTTTTTAACCAAATGCATGATTTCTTCAACGGTTATCGGGTCAATACCGGCAAAGGGTTCATCAAGAAAGATAAATTTTGGATTGGATGCAAGTGCTCTAGCGATTTCGCATCTACGACGCTCTCCCCCAGAAAGCATATATCCCTTGCTTTTTCTGATATGGGTGATTCTGAAATCTTCCAATAATTGTTCGAGTCTTTCCTTGCGTTCGGATCTCTTCATGGACTGCAATTGCAGAATGGCGAGGATATTATTCTCAACGGAGAGTTTTCTGAAAATGGAAGCTTCCTGGGGAAGATAACTCACTCCGAGTCTAGCCCTTCGATACATGGCCATGGAAGTGATTTTTTTATCATTCAAATAAACATTGCCATCACTTGGTTTTACCATGCCAACCATCATATAGAATGAGGTTGTTTTCCCGGCTCCATTTGGTCCAAGCAAACCAACGATTTCTCCCTCATTCAATTCTAGAGAAACATCATTCACTACAGTACGCTTGCTATATCTCTTGATGAGATGTTCAGCACGAATTGAAGATTTCTCTGATGTTTGCACTTAGAAGACCTGATAAAATTACTTTTTTATGCCTTCAAGATACAATTTTTTCTTGATTGTCTCTCCCGAACGATCAATCAGAACTTGCATGGTTTGGCCTACGACGCCATCGAAAATAGCCATTTCAATATCTTCATTCTTTTCAATTTTGGCACCATCTATTTCCAGAATGATATCACCCGGTTCAATGCCGGCTTTTTCGCCCGGTGTGCCTCTGCGAACTTCCACGACAACAACACCTTGTTTTTTTTCTAATTGAAAATACCGAGCAACCTGATCATCTATCTGTCGTACAAAAAATCCGGGTGTGAAATTACGATCTACTTTTCCTTCCTCTTTGAGTGTCTCAAGAATCTTCTTCACGCGATTAATTGGAACGGCAAATCCAATGCCAATGCTACCGGAACCTCTATTGCTCGTTGCAGTTGAAAAAATGACAGTGTTCACACCAATTACTTCTCCTCTGGCATTGAGTAAAGGTCCGCCGGAATTTCCTGAACTGATTGCAGCATCGGTTTGAATCATGTTTTTATATACACGATTCTCTTGTTTAAAACTAACTCCCGAATTGCTGACCACGCCGACAGTCACTGTTGGTTTTGCATTATTGTCAAAGAGTCCGAATGGATTTCCGAATGCAATTGACCATTCACCAATGATGATATCATCAGAATTGGAAAATGCCAAGAAGGGAAAATTATTTCCTTCTATTTTCAATAATGCAACATCGCTCACGGGATCCGAGCCAATGATTTTTGCATCATACTTTTCACCATTAGTCATGGTTACTACAATTTTTTTTGCATTCCCGGCAACATGATCATTGGTTACGATATAGCCATCAGAGGAAATCAAAAATCCTGAACCTACTTGTTGTACTTCAACATTTCTTCTTCTCCCCATGAAGAATTGATCAAAAAATGGATCAGTGAAAAAACCTCCGAATGGATTATCGTTGACTTGTCTGACTTCAGTGACATTGATACCAACGATCGCCGGACTAGCAATGCGAACCGTTTCTGTAATTGCTGTTTGACGAGAATTGGAAATAGCATCATTGCGATTTATGATTTCCGCTCTTGGTTTCTGTGCTTTATCCGAATCATTCAAAAATGCAGGTTCAGGAGAACAGCCGGCAATGAGAATGCCGGTGCCAGAAAGGATCAAAGTTAGAAATGTGGCCAATATTGAACGAGTTTTCATTGGAATATACCTGATAAACTATTGGTTGATTATCTTTGCAAGCGTTCAAAAGTGGGCTTGCGCCAAATTCAGCGAATGGCGTCTTGACGATTCAATCCAAAAAACATTTCCAAATATCTACAGAGTACGATGATTTCCTATGTATCCATAGCATTGCCTCTCCCTGTTCAGAAGGTATTCACATATCGCCATGAACATGATGCGCACCCTTCAAGCTTTATTGGGTGTAGGGCTTTGGTGCCTTTCGGGAAAAGAATTTTGACAGGTGTAATTGTGGATTTGGGACAACCTGTACAGGGAATGAAGGACATCATTGAAATCATTGATGATCTTCCCTTTTTTACGCAATCCATGTTACGACTTACCAAAAAGATGTCAGAGTATTATCTCTGCTCTTGGGGTGAAGCTTTAAAAGCGGGAATTCCTCGAGGCATGACCCCGCAAAGCGTCATGCATGTTGAATTACTCATGAAGATTGAACAGCAAGATTTGACTAAAATGAAGAAGAAAGCTCCAAAAAGAGCTGCTTTATTGGAAGTTTTGATGAATCATTCCGGTCCCCTAACCGAAGTATATCTAGAAAAGATGCTGAAAACAGGAACAGTATCTGATCAATTGGATGCATTGGAACATGCAGGCGTGATTCGAACGATGAGAAATATTGACCAAGGTACAAAACCACGATTGCAGTCCATGGTCTATGTGCACCCGGATATCTTTGAGAATGAACAAAAACTCCGAGAAATACTTACAGTATTAGATGAAAAATATCCAAAGCAAGCATCAGTATTGAGTCATGTATTTCTACAACAACAAAGAACAGGAAAGGGAATCGCTCTTGCTTCGCTGAAAGATGATTTGCAGTTGCAATCACAATCTTCAATTCATACCTTGTCTGCAAATGGAATTCTTCTCATCAAAAAAGAAGAAAGCATTGTTGTGCCGGAGAAGATCAAAGATAGCTTGGCACATAGAGATGAATCTCTATTGAATATGACGCTTGAACAACAACATGCGCATGCATTGATACATGAAGCACTGCATGAAAAACAAGCAAAGACCTTCCTTTTACATGGGATCACCGGAAGTGGAAAAACATTGGTCTATATACAAGCCATTCGCACAGCTTTGGCTTTGGATAAAGACTGTTTATTACTCGTTCCTGAAATTTCGCTTACTCCACAATTGGTGGATAGATTCACTGCTACATTT
>JALRFC010000227.1 GCA_023253875.1 Candidatus Kapaibacterium sp. | reverse complement strand
GTCAAAATTACCGTATTTTGTTCATACTTTGCCCCAAAGATTTACCCCTAATAGCGAATAATGCAATGGCGATTTATACATTGGAAGACAAAAGAACAACCATCCTTCTGCTTGGTGGATCCCGTCATTCTGCGGAAATGGCAATCCGACTCAGAGATAGAGAAATACCATTCAGCATATATCTTTCTTTTGATGATGCGCATCTTTTCAGCATGTCAGATATCCCAGTATTGCCACCACATTTGATTCCATTTTCATCCGAAGTGGTAACATCAATCTCTGATATTGCCATTCCACCTGATATCATCATGGATTGCTTGCCCATGGCGGCCGAACTCAAGATACCCATGATTCATGAAATTGCGGAAGAATTCCCACAAGCGATTCTGGTATCATCAACACTTGCTTGTACTGCAACTGAAATCATGCATTATATTCAAGATTCACATGATGTCATTGGATGTGGCTTCATACCAAGTCATACAGGAAAAGCAGAAGTGATCGAATTGACAAAAGGACTCAATGCTTCCGAACATAGTCTGAGAAAAATCGAATCATTGATGCTTGCTGCGGGATATTCCTGTGAAATCGTTGAAGATCGCGTCGGACTTGTCATGCCCAGAATATTGGCCACTCTCATGAATGAAGCAGCATTCGCATTGCTTGAGCAAGTTGCCACGCGTGAAGACATTGATTCCGCAATGAAATCAGGCGTGAATTATCCGCATGGCTTGTTAGAATGGGCTGATGCAATTGGACTTGATACAGTACTTTCGATTTTGGATGCATTATATGCGGAGTATAGACAAGAACGCTATAGACCCTGCATTCTATTCAGACAATTTGTTCGAGCACGTTGGATAGGAAAAGCCGGTGGAAAGGGATTCTATACATATGCTTCAGGTTTTGCATGAATAATATAGTCGGCATTGAACCAAGCATTCGAGTGTTTTGCGACTTCGATGGGACAATCACAAGAAAAGATTCAGGCGATGAATTTTTCCGCACATTCTCAAAATTTGAGCCGGCACATACGGATTTGATGAATGGGAAATATTCTGTGAAAGAATATTACGAAAAAGTGAGTTCAGGACTTTCAATGACTCAAGATGCACTTCTTGATTTCTGCGAATCCTGCGAAACAGATGCATATTTCAGACAATTTCTCGATTTCATACAATCGCAACATTGGGAATTGTGCATAGTAAGCGATGGATTCGATCTCTATATCGATGAAATTCTGAAAAGAGTCAATGCAGAAACAATTCCTGTCTATCGGAATCTATTGCAATTTCAATCTGATACCGGTTCATGGAAGCCTCTTTTTCCCAATGCAGATGAACGTTGCAAGTGTTTTTGTGCTTCTTGCAAAACCAAGATCGTACTTGGAAATACTCATCCTGATGACTTGATTATCTATATTGGCGATGGCCTTTCAGATACTTGTCCTGTACATGTTGCAGATATGATTTTTGCAAAAGGGAGTTTATCTTCTTACTGTAATCAGCATGGAATCATGCATCATAATTGGAATAGTTTTTTTGATATTCTGCACATATTGAAAAAACGCAAACCCATAATGCGAGATATCGCAAGAAAAGAACGAAAAAAAGCATTCATTGCGGAATGACATATTCATGTTTGAAGACTATATATCCTCCTATTCTCAACAGCTTTTTCTTTCACTTGGAGAAAAAAGGGAGAGATATGCATTGCAGGAAATTGTCTCACAAAGGGTCTTACCACCTTATATCCAAGCATTCATTGAGAATGAAATTTCTTGGTGGGCATATACTGCGGTCTTACGAAAAGATTTTGGTAATCATTTTCCAATAGAGCGTGAAAGGGCATATTCAGCAGGTGAAACACTGAGAGCATATCTCCATTCAATTGCAGAATGTGATGCAGATGAAGTACAAGAGTTGATTCGGATGGCTATCGAATTACAAGTAAATGCACTCGTCAGACCAGTCTTTACCTCAACAGCATTTCTCTTTAGAAATGAATCGATGAAAACCGTTTATGAATTGGAATTACGGGCACAGGCACTGTCCGGCTCAATTCCATTTGTGAATGAAGTCATCAAGAATTGCAGTGCCAATGATACAAGGCATCCTGCAGCACTTTCCATAACAAAAGATCAATTCGTACAAGAATGCTCACATGTATTCTCGGGGTATGTCTCCACATTACAGCCCAAGAATCTGAGCAAAGCATTCGCTCCATTATTTGAACTCATGAAAGACCTCATGGGAACAGAGCATATACCAATTGAACTGCTTATTACCTTCGCAGATGAATCAAAGCATGCTTCCTATCAATCATTTTTCGCATCAGTAGAAACCAAGAAATTCACCAAGCACACATTGCATGAGTCTTTGCATCAAGCAATGGGTCAATCAATAGAAATTCAAGTGGATGAGAAATCATATCATGATAAGAAATCCGATCGCACATATTTTGCTGATAAAGGAATCATAGTACCAAAACCACGATTGGCCATTACACCAAGCATGCGAGCAGGAATTCCAACATCACTAGAATTAAGTCCAATAGAAAATCCGGGAAATATCACACACACAAAGATGATTGATGAGTTATTGCAGCGTGAACAATCAATTGAGCAACCTCTGCGATTGATCCGGAAATCATTCCTTGGAACATTACCAATGCCCATTCAAGTACAGTATGCCAATGCGATATTTGATGGTGATCTTACTCTATTCCGTAAAATGGGTGCTGCAATTGACAAATCAGTAGGATCCCAAGCTGCGATTATGACATGCAAGGCCTTTGCAATGCAATATGGTCAGCCGATACGAGAGGCCGAAGACCCAATGAGTGGATTATGCGCTTTGGTGGAGAGCTTCTGTTTACAAAGAGAATCCTAACGTACCGCTTCCCAATCTTTTGATCGCGCTTTCCCAAATAATAATACCCAGAACCAATTGATTGCCCATTCAAGGAGAATACGAGGATATCCATATCTGCGGAAACGTCTCGGGGATTCAAAGACTAATAGATTATGAACAAATGACAATCCACCGATTTTTCTTGTTCTTCGAAAGATTTCAAAATCTTCTCCCGCAGGAATGGCTGCATTATACATGCCTGCAGAGAAAAATGCAGATCTCGTAAAAATCTGACATTCCCCTCTTCCCATGCCGAAGCCGGCAATATTGACCATGAAACCAATATAAGAATTCAGAATCCATGAAAAC
>JALRFC010000226.1 GCA_023253875.1 Candidatus Kapaibacterium sp. | reverse complement strand
GTCTAAAAGCCGATATCATTGCTATTACAGGTGATTATGTAAATTTCGATCCAGAAGAATTGCTACCTTTCCTTCCAACATTACGTAAAGTATCGGCTTCCATTGGAGTATTTGGTTCATTAGGAAATCATGATCACTATATGACTGAATTAAAACATAGTCAACTTTGTGAAATGATACGTTCCACAGGGATTGATTTATTGGTAAATCAAGCAAAAGTATTGACAATCAATAATGCTGATTTGATTATTGCCGGGACTGATAATACAGGATTTAATCAAAAATTTGGCGATCTCAATCGAACATATGATGGAATACCGAAAGAATTACCATCAATTCTAATGGCCCATGATCCTACATATTGGAAAATGGAAATCCTTGATTCAGGTTTGGCAGATATTACTCTCTCAGGTCATACGCATGGTGGGCAAATCGGTATTGAATTATTGGGAGAAGCTTATAGTCCTGCACAATTTGTCTATGAACAGTGGTCAGGTTTATATCAAGAACATGATAAATATCTCTATGTAAATCGTGGACTTGGTACAGTTGGTCCACCAATACGAATTGGTATTCAGCCCGAGATTACGGTGATAACTCTTCGCTCTCCCATAGCTTGAACAAGAATGTGAATAAGTACAATCTTGGCTTTTCTATAAAGTGCGTAATTTGCTTTATGATTTCTGCGTATTCTTTTTGCTCTATATGAAAAATTCCATCATTCTTCTGGCATGCATTTCTTTTTTTGCAACGAATGCAATGGCACAATCTTATAGATTTCTTCAAACAGAAATTTATGGTTTTCAAGCTTTTGGTGGAATTTTACAAAATTCTTACTCATCTGCATTCACCCAATTTGGCGGTACGGTTTCATGTGATGAATTCACTTCAGGTTCCGGAAGCGGTTTATCTCTTGGAGCACAAGCAGAATATCCATTGACAAATGTATTGACTCTTTCGGGAGGTATTGCCTTTCATGATAGAAGCGGATTGCTTACCACTTCATCTACATTTCCTATTCGTGATGACAATGCTACAAGTGGATTTACACAAGCCATTATGGAGAATCGGATTCAAGCGGGTATGCAATTCTTGGAATTTCAGACTGATCTTCGATATAATGTATTTGAAGTATATGGATTTGTATTGCGTGGAATTGGTGGATTACGTCTCGGCATTCCTATGTCAGGAGATTTCGATCAAAAGACACGCATCATAAGTCCGGAATCAATCGGTTTCATTGTAGGCAATCAAGTTTTACAAGAAAGGACTCTAGGATCAGGGGAAATCAGTACGTTTAATCCTCTTCAGGTAGGTGCAGTATTCGGAATAGAGCCAATGTTGAGAGTTTCTCCTTCCATGCATATCACCGCTTCAGCATTCTATGATCTTCCCTTTTCATCTGCACTTAGTGATGCTACTCTTTCTATTTCAGGATTTAGAGGTCAAGTCGGACTGAGATATTCCATACGTATGTTTGCCCCCAGCCCGAATACACCTTAATCACGTCTTAGACATCTGTCTCTTCACTACAACGTTTTCCGCCGGACATTGCAATGATTTCATCATCATAATGATCTGCAATCAATGCAACTGATTGAATACTCGTAATGATTTCATTCTCATCAGCATTAATTCCAGCTATTGAATGAGCAAAACAGATTGTATCATCAAACATGAGAGAAAATGCGCCAAAATGTAATTCAGCATTTTTTCTCATAAGAAATCGCAATAATTCTTCATTGATAGTAGCACCGGAAACCAATGTTGCCATGCATTCAATACATGTATCCGAATCTGTGAATGGTCTGATGATAATCATGACTCGAGCAGAACCGGCATCAATAGAAAAAGAAGCATTATCAAATTGTACATGATCAGGATAGTGTGCAGTTAATACTGCTTGAACTGTATTCCTGGTTTTTTGTAAAAGCTCTTCAGGTGTATGCATGTGAGAGTTTCCTTATTCTTGATGTGGTGGAAGAGCATCCTTGGAAGCTGATGGTAATTTACCCATAGATGCTTTTAATTCCAGCAATTGTTGTTCTACTTGGGATGAAGAACTTAATTGCTTGAATTCTTCATCCAGACTTGTAGATTGACCGGCCAATTGTTCAAATGCTTCAGCTTGTGATTCAAGTGTTTCAATTTTCGCTTCAAATGAATCAAACTTTGAAAAGGCATCGGAGCCAACTCCACTGAATGTTTGAGCAATTTGTTTTTGAGCCTTAGCTGCCTGAGAACGTGCAATCAATGTACCTTGTCTTGCTCTGGCTTCATCCAACTTATGTTTTAATGCATCCAATTGTGCACGCAATTTTTCAGAAGTGGACTTTGAGGTCAGATATACAGGTTCGAGATCAGAGACATTTTTATCTTGAATTGCTTTTTTTTCCAAAGCAGCTCTTGCCAAATCCTCTCTTCCTGCGGTGATTGCCTGTTGTGCTTTATGCATCCACTCGGCAGAATCACTTCTTGCTTTTTCAATTTTGCGTAATAAAGACTTTTCATGAGCCATAGCGTTTGCTACCGCCAATGTGGCTTTATTGACGGATTCTTCCATCTCAAGCACCATTTGTTTAAGCATTTTTTCCGGATCTTCTGCTTTGTCAAGCGCATCATTCACATTTGCTTTGAATACATCGGCAATTCTAGAGAAAATTCCCATGTCTTTATCCCGTAAAAAGTGTGTTTATACTCTCAATACATGCAAAAATAACAGATAATTCCATGAATTGACCATAACTAAGAGTCGAACAAGAATAACTTAGTAAATTTGTGCATCAACTTTCCAATCTACCTATTATGAATGTTCAATCCGAAGCCATAGAAGCAGTTGTGGAGCATTTCGCTTCTCTTCCATCCATTGGAAGAAAAACCGCACAAAGACTTGCATTTTTTCTTTTGAGACAATCAGATGAGTTTATTCATTCATTTTCATCTTCTTTGATCCGGATGAAAGAAACGGTACACTCCTGTTCTCTCTGTTTTACCTATACAGAACATGATCCTTGTCCAATATGTTCTTCCGATAAGCGAGATCGCTCTGTTATCTGTGTTGTGGAACAACCAACCGATGTATTGATCATCGAAAGAATGAGTGAATTCAAAGGAATATATCATGTATTGCATGGAAATATCAATCCACTTGAAGGTATTCATCCAGATGATTTAAAAATTCGGGAATTAATAGCTAGGCTGAATGAGCAAGTAACAGAAATCATCCTTGCTTTGAATCC
>JALRFC010000225.1 GCA_023253875.1 Candidatus Kapaibacterium sp. | reverse complement strand
CTATGCATTTCCTTTTGTGATTGCAATGCCCAATTCACCGAGTTGAGCATTGGCGACGGGGCTTGGACATTGTTCCATCAATGCGAGAGCGCTTGTGGTTTTTGGAAATGCAATCACATCGCGAATATTCTCTGTGCCGGAGAGCAACATCGACAAGCGATCGAAACCGAATGCGATTCCGCCATGTGGTGGCGCGCCAAATTGCAATGCACTGAGTAAAAATCCAAATTTGGTTTCTGCTTCTTCGCGTGTGAATCCAAGCAAGTCGAACATGCGTTGTTGGACTTCATTTTGATGAATACGAATACTACCGCCGGCAACTTCATAGCCATTAATCACAAGATCATGTGCTTTTGCTCGAGCTTTTTCAGGAGCTTCATCGAGTAGATGCACATCCTCATTCATCGGCGCGGTGAATGGATGATGTCTTGCGATATAGCGATTCTCTTCAGGTGAATATTCGAGAAGAGGGAATTCGGTGATCCAAGAAAAGGAGAATGAATCTTTCACTGTTTCCATGATGCCGGAACGACGCGCGATTTCGAGTCTGAGAGCGCCTGCGATGGTACATGCTCGCTCCCATTCACCAACGGTGATGAGCACGAGATCGCCAAGTTCAACTCCAAGTTCATTCTTGATAGCGGCGATATGATCTTCACTCAAGAATTTCAGAATCGGTGATTGTATTTCGCCTTCGGCAGACCATTTCAGATATGCGAGTCCACCGGCACCATATTTCTTGGCAAATTCAGTGAGTTCATCCAATTGTTTTCTGGAAAATCCCGCGCAAGCTTTGGCATTGAGCGCAATGATGGACCCTTCTTTCAATGCCAGCGCATCATTGAATACTTTGAACTCGGTATTATTTACAATGCTGGTGATATTCTTGAGTTCGAGTCCAAAACGAAGATCAGGTTTATCACTTCCAAATCGTGACATTGCCTCATGAAAACTCATGCGTGGAAATGTTTCAGGAATATCCAGTCCAAGAATTTCTTTCCATGTCAGGCGAATGAATTGTTCAGTCAATGCGATGATATTGTCTTGTTCGATGAATGACATCTCAACATCAATCTGCGTGAATTCGGGTTGTCTATCGGCGCGTAAATCCTCATCGCGGAAGCATTTCACGATTTGCATATAGCGATCAAATCCAGCCACCATCAAGAGTTGTTTATACAATTGCGGAGATTGTGGAAGTGCATAGAACATGCCATTATGCACACGGCTTGGAACGAGGTAATCGCGTGCCCCTTCGGGAGTTGATTTCGTAAGAATCGGAGTTTCGACTTCGAGAAAATCATTCTCTGCAAAAAAACGATGCGTGATTTGATAGAGTTTATTTCGAGTAATGAAATTCTTTTGAAGACTTGGTCTTCGAAGATCGAGATAGCGATATTTGAGGCGAAGTTCTTCACCGGCAAGATTCTCATCACTAATCTCGAAGATGGGTACTTCCGAGCGAGAAATGATTTCCAAACCATCGGCTAATACTTCAATCAATCCTGTCGGGATATTCGGATTGGGATTTTCGCGCATGCGGACAGTGCCTTTGACGGCGACCACGAATTCAGCGCGTAATTCCTTGGTAATTTCTCCTACTTCCGGCATGGTTTCACGTTCCACGACGGCTTGCGTGATACCATGGCGATCGCGGATATCAAGAAAAGTTACGCTCCCGAAATCTCTTCTTTTATGTACCCAACCATTGAGTACAACTTCTGTTCCCGCATGTTCGGGGCGGAGCACACCGCAATTCACTGTTCTTTGAGTAAAGGCCATATCTAAACCAAGGGTAAATATAATGTCGTTTCAAGTTCGTAGTTTCACGCATTGTCATTCACACAAGGCATGAACCATGAGATTCGTTTTGCTTCTGTTTTCGATTATACAAGTATTCATCTTAGCATCATGTTCCTCCGATTGGAGTAATGCCGATGAAGAATTTGCTCAGACTTATGCTCGCATTTTGATAGCCCGCGAGAAATTTCCGGATACTGCAAAAGGGAATGCCGAAGTATTGCGTATCATCAAAGAACGAGGCATGGAGGAACCGGAGTTCCGTCAAAAATTCATGTCTTATTCAGAAAAGCCCGAGAAGCTTCGAGCCATCATGGACACCGTTCACACTCGCATTCGTTTGAAGAGAGTTCCGATTCAATAATTAATCTTCATCAGAATATTTCTCTTGCATCGCAGCCAATATCACAATGCGGATATCCGGCAGATTCTTCACGAATAATGTGAGACCGAGAATAATGATGAAAACAGTATGTTCTGAGATATCAAGAAATGGAATGAATTCCATGGATTTCAAAATCGTATGTGGCGTAGTGGGGACAAGTAAGATGGTACCCAAAATTCCACTCATCATGCCGATTGCATGTTTCTTTCCGAGCACTCCATAGCCTGTTGCATACATCACGGCAAAGAGCAGAATAGGAAATGGGCTCACTGCAAGGGTGGCTCCCAAAACAGCTCCGATGCCGGAATGTCTGAATCGAGCAAATGGATTGAATGTGCTAAACAGTGCCGTCATGGCCGCGCCGATTGCTGCTGCTGAAAATGTACCGAATACCATCATGCCAATGAAGGCAGAAATCATGGACAATCCGGCATATACGGCTTGTGCACTAATTCTTTGTTTCGCAGAGAGCTCTTCGAAACGATTTCTGCGTCTCATGAAATCTTCAATCGGAATCGCACCAAAGAGCATGCCGATGCCCGGCATCATAAGTAATTCAATGAGATTCACGGATATGTTTCCGAATATCAGATGGGTGAATGATTCAGCGATGTATGGTGTCAAATTACGAATTTACCCTCAGTTTTCAGGTATGATGTAGAGAGTATAGACTCAGATTCAGGATATAAACGAATGATACAATTACCATTTCCATTGATTTTGGCTTCGCAATCACCGCGTAGGAGACAACTGTTGAGTCAGATCGGACTAGATTTCAGCGTTTTGCCGGCTGATATTGATGAAGATGCAGTTTCGCTCGCACTTCCACCACAGGAGTATGTCCGAGAATTGTCGCAAAGAAAGGCATTATATATCCGTGAGGAAATCGGTGGAGCAAAGGCAATTATTCTTGGAGCTGATACGATTGTCGTGATTGATGGTCGAATTCTCAATAAACCTACCGATCCAGAACATGCATTCACCATGTTAAAACAACTTAGTAATCGCATGCACGAGGTGTTTACCGGTATCACAATAGTGGAATCACATACGGGAAAGATAAAGTCTG
>JALRFC010000224.1 GCA_023253875.1 Candidatus Kapaibacterium sp. | reverse complement strand
AAAATGAAGATATTTATTTCTGCTTGGGCATATATTGAAGAATCGTTCTAGAATCTTGTGTGAAATATTTTTTGGCCACACGTTGGAGATCTTCTTTTTTGATCGACATGAAATCTTTGATTTCTGTATTGATCATTGATGCTTTACCGAAATAGGTATGATACTTTGCAAGTGAACGAGCTTTTTCAAGTACATTCTTTTTACCTTCAATGAATCTCACTTCGGCAATATTCTTTGCTTTTGTGAACTCTTCATCTGTCACACCTTCATTCTTCACTTTCTCGATTTCTTCGTCAATTGCTTTGATGACTTCATCGGCTGTCTTGCCAGGTGAAACAACCCCAAGCATGAACATCATGCCTGAATGTTGGAGATTTTGTGCTCCGCCACTAGCCTGAACTGCAATTTGATCTTTGTCAACCAAACGTTGATAGAGTCGTGAACTCTCACCGGAACGAACAATATCCATGAGCATTGACATGGCATAGGCATCTTTTTCTCCGATTTTCGGTCCACGATATCCCATGAACACAGCCGGTAACTGTGCTTTTGGATCATCTATTGTTTCACGGACAATGCCTGGATTCATGTCTTTCATCACAACATTAGATCTCTTAGGTGCAATCCCTTTTGGAATGATGCCAAAATACTCTTTGACAAATCCTTTCACTTGTTTCATGTCGATATCACCCGAAATCACCAAAGTCGCATTATTCGGCTGATAGAAATTATTATAGAATTGCTTGAATTCATCAATGCTTGCATTGTCAATATGCTGTGCTGTTCCAATCGGAGTCCAGCTATATAAACCACCATTAAAAAGTTTGCCTGCTGTGCGTTCAAACCAATCACCATATGGTGAATTGTCATAACGATTTTTACGTTCTTCTTTGACGACACCGCGCTGAGTTTCTACACCGATGGAATCCACATGGAGTGTACGCATACGAGATGCTTCGATCCAAAGTGGAAGGCGAATCTCATTACTGGGTACTTCGAAATGATAGACTGTTTCATCAAATGAAGTATATGCATTCAATTCTCCGCCGGCACCTTGTATAAACTTATCTAAGGAAGCACGCTTATAGTGATCTGTTGCCTCGAACATGAGATGTTCAAAGAAGTGGGCGAAGCCTGTTCTTTGTGGGTCTTCATCTCTTGCGCCTACACGATAATGTACTAATACAGCAACATTGGGTGCAGAAATGTCTTTATGAAGAATGACATGTAGACCATTAGGCATCGTGTATTCTTCAAATGTGATGGGGTTGATTTGTGCATGTGAAATCATTGCATTCATGATGCTGAAAGCAATCATGATCGGTACTGTCCACATGATACGATTAGAGTTTTTCATAGAACTCATTATATAATGAAACATGAGTAAAATTTTAGATTATGCTTTGCCGTATCCCTTGTACTTGTCATACTTTGCGCTATACATCACGATATTCATCGAGCTGTCACGTAAAGTTCCACCTGAAGGGGAGAGATAAAATGATTCCACGTTATCAGTTTTATGCTTTGCGGGTACACCAGGTGCATCTACATAAAATCTTAGAATATGGTAGCCAAGTCGCAATTCAGATTCTTGGGCTTGTTGCAATAGATTTTCATGCGAGAAAATCATGAGGTCATTATTCATATCGGGAATCATCTTCTGAAAATTCAATGCTTGGATTACGCTTTATATTGGTAGAAAGTTTCCGTAAAAATGAAAAGAGCAAGCCAATTAAAAAAGGGGCTTGCTCTTGACAATACATTGTGAGTTTATCTGTATTGGCGCAAGAATTCCAAACGATCTTGCAATTGCGCAATTGGTATGAGCAATTTGTCTTTTCCAAGAATAGCATCTTGA
Organism: Candidatus Kapaibacterium sp.; assembly: GCA_023253875.1. GTDB lineage: Bacteria > Bacteroidota > Ignavibacteria > Kapaibacteriales > UBA961 > UBA961. The sequence continues at coordinate 1,420 of JALRFC010000224.1, read as the reverse complement.
GGATCGGTAAACACCAATTCATAATCTTTGCTCATGATGATTGCTTCTTCAGGACAAACTTCTTCGCAGAAACCGCAATAAATACATCTGAGCATATTAATTTCAAACTTCTCGGGATAGCGTTCTTTTACTTTGTCTGTTTCTGCTGCACGTACTTCAATTGCAAGTGCAGGACAAACTCTCGAGCAAAGTCCACATGCAACACAGCGTTCTCCTTCTTCTTCCAAAACGAGTACCGGTCTACCGCGATATGAACCCGTTGGTATCCATTTTTCTTCAGGATATTGTCTTGTGAATGTTGGTTTAAACATTTGCTTAAATGTCAAAGCCAAACCTCTGCCGATTTCAGGAAGATAGATTTTCTCCCAAAATGACATTCTTTCTGATTCAATATTATGCTGTATGTTCATGGATTTCTCCGATTAGCCATTATGTTTTACATGATTCCAAAATGCTTGAGAAGCATGATGCCGGTTCCGGTCAATAATATATTTGCCAATGCTAATGGCAACATGATTTTCCATCCAAGATTCATCAGTTGATCATATCGAAAACGAGGAAGTGACCAACGAACCCAGTAAAACAAGAATAACATGGGAACAACTTTGGCAAAGAAAACGCCAAATTGTATGAATCCCAATAATGGATTTCCTTGACCAATACCAATACCTGCCAATTGCTCATAGAGGAAGGGGATATCCCAACCACCCAAATAAATGAGTGCCATCAAGCAAGATGCTGTGAACATGTTGACATATTCTGCGAGATAAAACAAACCGAATTTCATGCCGCTATATTCAGTGTGATATCCACCAACCAATTCGGGTTCAGCTTCTGGCAAATCAAATGGTGCACGATTGGTCTCTGCAAAAGCCGCTACCAAGAAAATCAAAAAACCAAGTGGTTGAAATATCACATTCCATTTACCACCTGCTTGTGCTTTAACAATTTCCACCAAATCCAATGATCCTGAAATCATCAGTGCACCAATGAGCGCAAGTCCCATAGATAATTCATAAGAAATCATTTGAGCAGCAGAGCGAAGACCACCAAGCAAAGAATATTTATTGTTTGATGACCAACCGGCAAGTGTGATTCCATAGACCCCAATTGAGGACATCGCCAAAATATATAAGATTCCTATATTGATGCCGGGTGCTACTGCCATAATATTTGCACCATTCACATAATACTCACCAAATGGAATCACCGCATATGCAGCCATTGCAACTGTCATTGAAATAAGAGGTGCAATGAGATGATATCGTTTGTCAACCATTGCCGGTACAATGTCTTCCTTCGTCCAAAGTTTGAACACATCTGCAAATGATTGAAACAAACCAAGTGGTCCAACGCGATTTGGTCCAATACGGTTTTGCATCCACGCGGAAATCTTGCGTTCGAAATACACAAGATATGC
>JALRFC010000223.1 GCA_023253875.1 Candidatus Kapaibacterium sp. | reverse complement strand
CCATGTTCGAAGAGCAATTGCAATACCTTTCGAATATCACCGCGCTTCTTGGAATTCGTCCACAATTTTCCATCGGAATATGTTCCCGCTCCACCTTCTCCAAAACAATAATTGGAATCCGGGTTAACAATGCCGAATTGCTGAATTGCACGAAGATCTCTTCGTCTTGCGCGAGCATCTTTTCCGCGCTCGACAATCACGGGCTTTAGCCCATATAATAGACATTCAAGTCCCGCGAAATATCCTGCAGGACCTGCTCCAACGATGATGACTCTTTTACCTTTCGACACATCACGAAATCCCTCTGAAATTAAAGGTACTTTTGGAGCTTCTTCATTCACGAATATTTCCACCGTGAGCATGATTTTTGGATGCTTCGAGCGAGCATCAATAGATCTTTTCTTGATAGCCCAGGATGTCACGGAATCCGCATCCAGATTTGCTTCTTGGATTGCGGAATCGAAAATCACATCATTCATCGTGGCTTCAAGTGGCGACAATGCTATATCAATCAGCATATTCATTCTTGTTCTTCCCATGCATCCATCAGTGTATTGTCAATCACATGCGGAATGGATGCGATGATATCACTTGCAGACATTGATTCTTCGCCAAATACAGATGCAGCAAAATCACCTGCTTCTCCATGAAGCATAGCAGCTACTGCGGTTCCTTCAAGTGGAGCGATTCTTCTGGCCAATAATGCACCAATCATGCCACTTAGTATATCACCAGAACCTGCTGTTGCCATTCCCGGATTTCCTGATCTTGTGAGATATATTATTGTTCCATCGGAAGTACATGCAGGAACACTTTTCAGATGCACGATGCACTCCATTTCTTTGGCGATTTGTGTGACATTTCTCAGCGGAAATTGCTCGATCTCTGTTCTCTGAATTCCCGTCATACGTGAACATTCTCCTGCATGCGGAGTAATCACCCAATTGGATGGCAAACACATGATTTCACTTGGAATTGCATCAGCATCGAGTATTACAGGTATGGAAAGATTCAGCTTCAATAATTCTCTTAGTATGTGTTGTCCGGCGCGAAGACCAAGTCCGGGACCACAAATAATCGCATTAGTTTTGGGCAGTGATTCTATTACTTTTTGCATCAAAGATTCCATATTCATTCCGCCATCTTCATCCATTGGAATCAGTGACAGAAGCGCTTCCGGTGGCAATGCAGGATGCAAAACAGGAGTCATGATTTCTACGAGTCCCACACCCGATCGAAATGCAGACATCGCGCATAATGCCGGCGCGCCTGACATATCCTTCGAACCCGAAATGATCAACACTCTACCATAATGATACTTATGTGTTTGTATATTTCTCTTGCCAATAATCTCATGCAAATCTTCATCTTCAAATGAGAATACTGAAGCATGATCTCTGGCAATGTACTCAGGAACTCCAAGCATAATGATTTCCACATCGCCACAATAATTCTTGGCAGGATACAATTGCATGCCCACCTTCTCACTAAACATCGTGCATGTGCCATGTGCTTTGAATGCAAATGCATGTACTTGACCGTTTTCGGCATCAATTCCGGTGGGAATATCAATGGCAATGCAGAGAGACTTCTCATATACATTCAATGCATGTATTCTTTTCAGGATTGCAAGTGGCATACCATAAAGTTCAGCATTCGCGCCAGTACCTAATATTGCATCAATGATGCAGTCTGCATCAAAAGAAAGGGTTGGGATATGATGTTCTTCTATATAATCAATTGGGATATTCAATGCTTTAGAGGATGCATGATTTGCCGATGTTTCCGGTGACATGTGATCTATAGAACCACTATGATAGATTTTCACTTGGAAGCGATTCATGCTATGTAGATGTCTTGCAATTGCAAATCCATCTCCACCATTATTACCGGAACCACAAAGTACCAGCACTGATGGTTTTTCAGAGCGAATTGTCGAAGCATCAATCCACATGGCGATGCAATGTGCCGAACCACTTGCAGCATTTTCCATGAGTAAAGCACCGGATACTCCGACATGCTTGATAGCATGATCATCGGCTTGCTTCTGTCCTTCCGGAGTGAGATAAGATCGCATGAATTCTCCAATTGAATAATCACAAAAATACCAATTCAAGAGCTTAAGCGCTGAATATCCCCAAAATCTCTCATGTTTTTGTAGTTTTGTCCATCCAAAACACAAGAATTCTCAACTTTGAACCTTAAGCAACCATGTCTAAAAGAACAGTCGTCATCACTGGAGCCAATGGAGAGATTGGCCACTTATTACTCGAAACGCTTTCGAAAGAACAAGCAAATATCATCGCGGTGGATTTGTCACCTTTGAGCGATGAACATACAGCACTATGCGAGGAAGTCATCATTGGTGATATTTGCGATGATGAAGTGATTCGCGATATTGAAAAACATGATGTGAATGATATTTTTCATCTTGCGGCAATTCTCTCCACAAGTGGCGAGAAAAATCCTGAACGCGCACATCATGTGAATGTGGATGGCACGATGAATATATTGCAATTGGCATATCGCATCGGAAAAAGAACAAATTCAGCCGTGAAAGTGCTCTTTCCAAGCACCATCGCAGCCTTTGGTATTTCTGATCTTGAAACCAAGCGCATGGCAGGTCCTGCAACAGAAGATGATTTTGCTTCGCCGATTACGATGTATGGTATCAATAAATTATACAATGAGCATCTCGGCAGATATTATTCCGATTGTTATCGCAGATTATCACCCGAAAAAGAATCCGGATTCGTGGATTTCCGCGCGCTCCGCTTCCCCGGTTTGATTTCTGCATTTACCGTTCCAACAGGTGGAACAAGTGATTATGCGCCTGAGATGATCCATAATGCGGCACAAGGCAAGCATTATGAATGTTTTGTCAGACCCGATGCACAAATTCCCTTCATGGCAATGCCCGATGCCGTGAAATCCTTATTGTTACTGGCTTCCGCGCCACTTGAGAATTTGAGCACGAGAGTGTATAATGTCACTTCATTCTCACCAACAGCACAAAAAATCAAAGACATGGTACAGGCGGAATTTCCAAATGCAACGATTGATTTCAAGCCACATGAAAAAAGACAAGAAATCATTGATTCATGGCCCGGTATAGTGGATGATTCCAAAGCTCGTAAGGATTGGAATTGGTCACCTGACTATGATGCCGAAAGAACCTTCAAAGAATATTTAATCCCCAATATCAAAACACGTTATGGCGGATAATCATTCAATGAATCCCACATCTCAAAAGGCGAATGCTCTCATTCATGAGCTTTCGCCT
>JALRFC010000222.1 GCA_023253875.1 Candidatus Kapaibacterium sp. | reverse complement strand
ATTAGGAATCCTGAAATTCTCATCTTCGATGATGCATTCTCAGCCGTTGATACAGCAACAGAAGAACATATTATTAAGGGTCTTTCCCTGCTAATGAAAGATCGCACGACTATCATCATCGCACATAGAATTTCAACCGTTGCACTATGCGACACAATCATAGTTCTGGATAAAGGAAGAATTATTGAGAGTGGAACACATGGAGCATTACTGGCAAAGAATGGAGTCTATGCAAGCATGCATGAACGCCAGCAATTGGAAGATGAATTCAAGCATTATTCGACAGAGATTTCGGAGATTGAACAATGAAACTCTCAATTGTCATACCCATGTATAATGAAGAAGGTATTATACAAGCCCTGTATCAAAGACTCGAACATACGAAGGCACTGTTCAATCGTAAGTTTGACCTTATGCCTTCTGATATCGAAATCATCTTCGTGAATGATGGTTCCTCAGATGGTACATTTGATGCACTCAAGCGATTGTGTATGGATGAAGCGAACTATCAATTACTGAATCTTTCGCGTAATCATGGACATCAGATTGCAATTACTGCCGGAATTGATTTGGCGAAAGGTGATGCAGTTGCCGTCATAGATGGTGATTTGCAAGATCCGCCGGAAACGATAGTTGATCTCTATGGAAAAATGAATGAAGGTTTTGATGTTGTTTATGCCGTTCGAAAAAAACGCGAAGGCGAAACACCATTCAAACTCTTCACGGCAAAAGTATTTTATCGTCTGCTCAAGAAATTAACCAATGTTGAGATCCCTGTTGATACAGGAGATTTCCGCATCATGAGTCGTAGAGTTGTTGATATCCTAAAATCCATGAATGAACGACATCGTTTCATTCGAGGAATGATAAGTTGGATTGGATTCAATCAAACAGGTCTGGAATATGAGAGACATGAACGACATTCCGGCGAGACGAAATACACGCTTTCGAAAATGATAAAGTTTGCGATTGACGGTATTACTTCCTTTTCATCCATTCCTCTAAAATTGGCCTCCTATCTAGGTGTGATTACTGCCATGTTTGGGTTTTTGTACAGCTTATATGTTATCATACTCAAGCTATTTGTACCCAAAGCCAATATCGAATTAGGATGGGCCTCCATCATCATCTTTATTTTATTGCTCGGCGGCATACAATTGCTTGCTCTGGGCATGATAGGAGAATATCTTGGAAGAATTCATGATGAAACAAAATTCCGTCCCCTCTACATTGTTGAACATATCTATACAAAGCAATGAGTGAATTCGATAAATATGCTCGCGACTATGATGACATGCATGCCGCAAATGTAAAGGCATCCGGTTATACACCGGCTTTTTTTGATGAATATAAAGTCAAAGAAATTGCGCGTTTATTACATTCTAGAAATCAACAAAACACACCATTGCATATACTCAATTTCGGATGCGGGATTGGAAAGAGTGAACAATATCTTCACAAGTATTTTCCCTATGCCACCATTGTCGGAGCAGATGTTTCGAATGATTCATTGGAAATCGCAAAGCAGAATAATAGTGATGTACATTGTGTTCGTTGGGAATTGCTATCAGAGACTGAGCCAATAGACTTTGGTGATACTTTCGATGTGATCTTTATAGCAAATGTCTTTCATCATATTCCACATTCTGAGCATGAGCGCATTTTGAAGGATTTATTGAGTCATCTCAGACCACAAGGAAGACTCTTCATGTTTGAGCATAATCCTTGGAATCCCCTCACTGTAAAGACCATCAAAGACTGTCCTTTCGATATTGATGCCGTGCTTTTATCACCGTCTTATGCAAAAGCAGTGTATAAAAAAGCAGGTTTTTCAGGAACATCCATTCGATTCACATTGTTCTTTCCATCATTCATATCATTCTTGCGCCCTTTGGAGCCTTTACTTTCGTGGCTTCCCCTCGGTGCGCAGTATTATGTGGAAGCTAAGCGATAAGCACATGGCGTTTTTTGATAAACAGCCGATAAATCCATAGTTTTGCCTCTGATTTTGAAATTATATACACCATTACAGCATTGTAAGGATACGCATCCATGTCATCATTGCTACAGTTCCTTCGATCCACAGTCTTCACAAAAATCGTGATGGCCATAACCGGTCTACTCATCATCGGATTTTTGATTGGACATATGCTCGGCAATCTCTTGATGTTTGCTGGACCCGAGAAGATCAATGCATATGCACTCGGATTGAAAAATCTCGGTCCCCTTCTTTGGATTGTCCGTATTGCCATGATAACAGCATTCGGGCTCCACATTTGGTCATCAATTGAACTTGCTTCCAGAAATAAGATGGCAAGACCCATTCAATATGATACCAAAAAGTCACTCAAATCAACATTCGCTTCCAGAACTATGTTGGTTTCCGGATTGGCAATTCTCTTCTTTGTAATCTATCACTTGCTTCATTATACATTCGGCATTATTCAGCCGAATACATACTATGCAGGCGGTTATCGCATGGAAGCTACGGGAGAAATCGTACATCATGTATATAATATGGTTGTAGCTGGTTTTCAAAACCCATTTATTGCACTTTCCTATGTGTTTGCACTTATCTTCATGGCTTCACATGTGAGTCATGCAACATCAAGTGCATTTCAGACACTCGGCGTGACAAATCCGAATATCACCAAGATCACTTCTAAGATTGGTCCTGCTCTTGCGGGTCTCTTTCTCGTGGGTTATTTATCCATCCCAATCGGCGTGATGATAGGCGTCATCAAGAAAGCACCTGATCAACATCATGTAAGCACCATGTCACATGACTGTGCAGACACATCAAAGTGCGATTGTAAATAATTCACTAAACAAGACATTCACTATTCTGTGATATATCCATGAAACTTGAATCGAATATTCCTTCAGGACCCATTGAACAAAAGTGGGACAAACATCGAGCCGAAGTGAAATTGGTAAATCCTGCCAATAAAAGAAAATATCGCGTCCTTGTCGTTGGCTCCGGCCTTGCAGGTGCTTCTGCTGCTGCAACACTTGCAGAGTTGGGATATAATGTTGATTGCTTCACTTTTCACGATTCCCCGAGAAGAGCGCATTCCATCGCGGCTCAGGGTGGTATTAATGCAGCCAAAAATTATCAAAATGATGGTGACAGTATTTATAGACTCTTTTATGATACTGTAAAAGGTGGTGACTTCCGTGCTCGCGAAGCCAATGTTTATCGTCTTTCACAAGTAAGTGTTAATATCATCGATCAATGTGTTGCTCAAGGCGTTCCTTTTGCTCGTGAATATGGTGGATACTTAACCA
>JALRFC010000221.1 GCA_023253875.1 Candidatus Kapaibacterium sp. | reverse complement strand
CAGCAGAATTATATAGGGCATCACCATCTTTCTCAGGAAAACCTACGATAATGATTGTATCCGCCTTGGTAGCCTTTTCTTGAAGTTGCAGTAATTCTGTGGATTCATTCCATGTCAAAACATGTGGCATAATCTGTGATTTCTCGGTGAAGAAATATCCACTCGTAGCAAGTTCAGGGAAGATTAATATATCTGTATCAACGGATTCAATTGTTTTATGTATGAAATCTAGGTTAGATGCAGTATCTGCATATTTCGGAAAAGATTGTACTATTGTAATGCGCATGAAAGACAACTCCTTATGAGGCATGCAATATAGTAAAGTGAATGCAACGCATGATAAATATCATTGTTTGAATGTCAGCCATCCATGAATTTTGTGGAGCAATTCAAAGACTCAATCATGAAACAAGAATCTATTAGTCAAGCAATACAATGTTCACACTGTGGAGAACAATGTGATAAGAGTCATATTGTCGTGAATGATCTTCACTTCTGCTGTGAAGGTTGTAAGACAGTATATGATTTGTTATCAGAACATGATCTCTGTGGTTATTATTCAATCGATAATCCTGCAGTGAAATCGTTGCAATATCTTTCGCATAAAAGCATGGAACGATTTGCATTTCTTGATGACGTAGATATCACGAACTCTCTGCTCGAATATCATGTGGATGGGAAAGCACAGGTGACACTGAAATTGCCTTCTGTTCATTGTGCATCTTGTGTATGGTTACTCGAAAAATTACCATTCATAAACCCAGGCATTATTCGCTCACGATTGCAACTCGCAGGAAAGAGCATTAGTATATATTATGATGAAGGGAAGACATCACTGAGATCAATCATTGAATTATTGACATTACTCGGATATGAACCGGATCTTTCTTTGGCAACAGTGGAAAAGAAAGGGAAAGACAATGGTAATAGACCAATGTATATCAAACTGGCGATTGCAGGATTTGCATTTGGAAACACTATGCTCTTTAGTTTGCCCGGTTATTTTGATGAAGGTATGAATCTCATGGGCTCACACTTTTCATTATTATTCTCTGGATTGAATCTTCTCTTTTCTTTGCCTGTCATCATCTTCAGCGCGCAACCATTCTTCAAGAATGCAATTGCAGGATTACGTAGTAAAACAATGAATCTTGATATACCTATTGCAATGGGAATCATCGCACTCTATGGAAGAAGTCTTTTTGAGATTCTCTCAAATAGTGGACCCGGTTTTATGGATTCTTTTACCGGACTGGTATTTTTTCTCCTCATCGGCAGACTATTTCAAAAGAAATCATTTGATGCATTGGAATTCGATAGAGATCATTCCTCATTCATACCACTGCAGTGTACAGTTTTGGAAGATGAAAAAGAGGTGAGCAGACCGGTTTCATCAATCAAGATTGGTGACACTTTGATTATTCATAATCAAGAAATCATCCCAGCTGATGCAGTATTGTTATCCACCATTGGACATATTGATTATAGTTTTATTACCGGTGAATCAACTCCCATTGAGGTGATCAAAGGCGGTGTTATTCATGCCGGTGCGCGCGTGCTAGGTCCTACAATGAAAGTAGAAGTGCAAAAAGAAGTATCAAGAAGTGCATTGCTTCGCATGTGGAATTCGGAGAAAGTAGAAAAACCGGAATCTACACTCCTGCATGTGTCTTCGATATTTGCGAAGTATTTCACCATATTCACAATCGGACTTGCCATCTTTGGCGGAGTTCTCTATCTACCTGATTTTCCCGCCGCAATCAATGTGTTCACTGCCGTACTCATCATTGCTTGTCCTTGTGCTTTGACATTAGCCGGACCATTCACGCTTGGTAATATCATGCGACTTTCTGCACAGAAAGGTGTATTCTATAAAAATCCTGAAACAGTAATGGAATTCGGTTATTCACAAACGATTGTATTTGATAAAACGGGAACATTGACTTCTTCCTTGGAAGGTCAAATTGAGTATGAGGGAAATGAACTCATGCGCGATGATATTGAAATGATCATTTCTGGATGTCTTTCTTCAATGCATCCAAAAAGTAGAATGATAGCAGGCTGGCTTTCGAAAAGAAATGATATTGGTAATCTTGATGGAATTCGTTGTGATATGTTCAAGGAGATTCCTGGAAATGGGTGGGTATCACATTTCCGTGGACATGAAATCAAACTTGGTTCATCGGAATATATCAAACAAACAATGGAGAATGGTGTATTCCTTAGCATAGATGGAATTCAATATGGTGTATTTCATATACATGTCGGGCCACGCTTTGGTATCCTTCCCATGCTTGAACGGTTAAAAGCAGATGATGCAATCACCACCTATTTATTATCGGGAGATGATGATGCTCATGCTTTTCACTATGTGTCAGGATTCGAAACTGAAGAGTCATTACGATTTCATCAAAGTCCTGAGCAAAAAGCACAATTCATCGATGCCTTGCATGCGCAATCAGACGATATTATTACAATGGTAGGTGATGGAATCAATGATGCAGGTGCTTTGAAAAAAAGTAATGTCGGTATTGCAGTCACAGAACATATTTCATCATTTACTCCAGGTTGTGATATAGTGATGAGTTCGAAAGCTCTGCCTTATTTTGACATGATCAAACACTATGCTCAGTCAGGATCTACTGTCATCATCGGAGCATTTATCATATCAATTATCTATAATGCAATTGGTTTGACACTTGCTTTGATGGGAATACTTTCGCCATTGCTTACTGCCATTCTCATGCCTGTAAGTTCACTTACTGTGATTGGATTTTCAATGGGTATGACATCATGGAAAGCAAGACATATTCCCTATATGGAGTCTGAAATATGGAAGTGATATTCATGCTCATTGGTTTTAGTGTGTTGGTTGCCGGTGGATTTCTCATCGCTTTCACATGGGCTGTAAAATCCGGACAATATGATGATAAAGTCACACCCGCTATTCGAATGCTCTTTGATGAACAAAAAGATGAATGAAATGAAGAATGGAGAATGAAATTAAAAATGGTGAATGAAGAATTGAATGAATTGATAAATGGAAGAACCGAAGAATGAAAGAATGAAATGAATAATGGTGAATGAAGAATTGAATGAATGAATTGATAAATTGAAGAACCGAAGAATGAAAGAATGAAATGAAGAATGGAGAATGAAAAATGAATGATACAATTGAACTCAAGAAACTCGTAAAAGATACATATAGTCAGATAGCCGTACAAAGCAAAGAACAGAATGCGGCCTCATGCTGTGGTGCAGGTGGTTGTTCCACGATTGATTATGCGGTATTTGCAGAAGATTATTCCAAACTGAGTGGCTATCATCAAGATGCTGATTT
>JALRFC010000220.1 GCA_023253875.1 Candidatus Kapaibacterium sp. | reverse complement strand
ATATGTTCGTACATCAGGAGCTGGAATACGAGTATATCCAACCATGATTTCTGTTGATCCATCTATGACTGAAGGAGATAATTCAAGTTGAATACTTCCTTGTTCAGTCAGAGATAATGGAAAATTATCTATCCTGAATGTAGTACCCGAATACATGAATGATTCAATTGACCATGTTTTATCAATCGCATATGTCTTGGCATGGTATTGATAAGTACTAGGAATAAGTGCAGCATTCTTCATTAGTTTCATTCCGATGCTAGCATCATTGGTCTTTGCCATTATTGGAAAGACCATGATCAAACAGATGAAGAATTGTATAAAATATCGATGAATCATATTAATTCTCAATTGATACAGGTAAGCTGATTCTTCTTCCATTGCATTGGAATGTTAAGAAGTATCTTCCTGAACTAATGCTTGGTAAACTGAGTTCCATTGAATGCATTCCTTGAGAAAATGAATATGCATCTCCGAACACATGAATGGTTGAACCGCTCAATGAGGTAAGAGAAAGAGTTCCATTACCACATGCAATAGGTGCATTGATTGTGACTGTGAATATAGATCCTGTAATTGGATTCGGTGCAATGAGCATGGTAGGCATTGTTGGGTCTTCTTCAAGTGAAGTTGCTACACAACCTGCTTCATTGGAAATTGAAAGATATCCGGAGCTTGCAATAATAGTGCTATCAGTTCTACTGATCGCTCGAATGATAATTGAATCACTTTTGATTGATGGGGGTGTGAATCCAATAACGCTCGACCAAGGATCTACTCCATTTGCACCTGAAATATTTTGCCAAGCACCACCGGCATTTGAATATTGAATAAGCAACTTAGAATTAGCTAGGTTTTTATATGTCCACGCTATGACAAATCGTTTATTGGCACATAAAGTCTCACCACCTTTTGGATTGATGAGTGTTAGGACTTCTTTCCCAATTGAGAAAGGACCTGTTTGTGCAATGAGTGACATATTGCTTGCATCTGCTATGCGAACCCAACATTTTTCTGCATCAATATTAGGCATTGCAAATGTATAGGTTGATCCTGTAGGGCGGGCAATTGTTTCCCATGTAGTTCCATTATCATCGGAAAACATCACAACAACGGTATCAATATTTGTTTTAGCCCATTGTAATGAAGAACTTTCACTTTGACCAAATGCTTTGCCATCAAGATTAGTAGAGAGATTTAAACTTGGTGCAACAATTTTGAAATTCACCCAAGATGTATCATTGATATCAGGATTTGACATATCCATAACGCGAAGTCTACCCGCTGTCGTAGAAATCGGAGGTATTGTCCACTGATATGAACCTTGACCATTGATCATACTAGAAGATGCAGCAGGAATGCCGGATGCCACATCGCTCCAATTCCCTCCACCATCAGTTGAAAATTGTATTTTCACACTATTGACTTTTGCTGAAGTCCATTCAACCAATGTAGTTCTACCGGAAACAAATGTCTGATTTCCCCATGGTCCAATCATTTTGATTTGTGCATTTTGTACTTCTGAGATACACTTGCTGCTTTCAAGTCTGGCTCTGAGAAATTCATAAACTCTTGGTAAAAATGTAAATGGCACTGAGCCTGTGGAATTGGTCAAATCACAATAACTCATGATTGAACCTGGTATTGGTTTTGGAGCACCTGTATTACATGTTTCGGTTGAGTAGGAAATTTTCCCTTGATAGCTCGGTCCACTAGAAAGACATGAATCAAGTGCCGGTTTCCATTCTCCACAATTATGGGTATGATATGAACCCATATTATGTCCAATCTCATGTGCCATAGTAGACACATCTTTCATATATGTTGTCATGGGAAGATTGGCAAATGCGGATACACCTGTAACAGAGTAAGCATTGGAGAGTGAACCATTACATAAAGCACCGATTCCATTTGCAATGCCGGCAACAAATCCAGCACCTGCTTGAGCATTACCCATTGCGTCAAAACAATGAACGATATCACGTGTTCTATTTGTTATTTTGCTCCATCTATTCTGAACTTCATTGAGCAATGATGGTGTATTTGCTCCATCATTTTGATAAGGATCTGGATTATCATCTGTCCATATCTGCATATATGGAACAACTATGTTCAACTTCAATTCTCTTCTGTACAATGCATTGACAGCATTCGTCATTGCAATCATGAGATTAGTTGCTCTTGTTTCATTTCTCGTGGCAATCTTTGTGAAAAAGGTGCTTGTGGATTCCAAGATAACTTGCATTTCAAGCATGCGATTATCTAATACTTTCTCACCTTTTTTCAACTGAGCTTCCACTTCCCATGTTTTTATGCCGGTATGAGAGTATTCTTCAGTTCCACATGATTTCACTGGCATATTGAGTGCAGTATGCAAAGAATTCTCATTATACATTACATGTTCTTTCTTGATATCTGATTGTGGATTCTCAGGTGCAAATGACACCGTAGTACCATTTGCTCTTGAAACCCACCCATACAATTCACCCTGCGCATATGTGATCAATACAGTAGAACCATGTTCACCGGAAATGCTACCTTGATATGTAGTAATCATCGGTACAGGTACTCTTGTATTTCCTATCATGATAATGGTATTTGCATCGATAACTGATGGTGAGATGGTTAGATTGACCGTACCATTGAGATTCATTCCAATTGGGAAATTGGTGATTTGTAGATCTTTTGAATGTGAACCGAAAATTGTTCCTGCTATGGTTTTATCCAATGTAAAAGAATGAACGGATTGTTTGAGCATTGCAGGTAATTTTGATGCGGTCTCATGTTGTATGAAAGTTTTCGCATCAAATGATTGAGCTTTAAGTTCAAAGCCCACTTCCATCATAAACATGGAGCATAATAAGACCAAGAAGTATCTCATGAATCTATCCGATATTGTATAAAAAATTTCAAATGAAAAAGTAGTATGTATACAAGTCCAAAAATACAGAAAAACATCGGTTTATATCGTATGGAATTATGGCATATATCAACGAAAAACAACTTTATTTGCCATAAATACCTCTATTCTTCCATTCTCTTGATTGCTATCACAGTAATGTCATCAATCAATGCTCCTTTGTGATGATTGTGTATGTGCTCATCAATCAAAGAAATAAATGTCGTTGGGTCTGCTGAGGACTCTTTCAAAAACCGATGCAATGACGAATATTGATTCAGCTCATTATCATGTTCTTGCAAATCAGTTAATCCATCAGTATATAATACGACCATTTCACCATCATGGAGTTCCAAAGACATTTCATCAAGTGATTGTGCAAAAAGATCCATGCTTTTCGTTAAACCTATTCCTATACCCTTTGGAATATACTCTGTTAACTCATCAGTGGTATACTGTAATAAGGGTAAATGTCC
>JALRFC010000021.1 GCA_023253875.1 Candidatus Kapaibacterium sp. | reverse complement strand
GCCTCGATTTCATCGTGGAGATGGCCCACGAGTTCGGCGGCCTTGATGTTGACCGGGTCCTGATCCTTGAACTTGCGGGTTTGGCGGCCAAGGACGAAGGCGAATTTCTCGATATGCTTGGGGAACGGATTATCATGAAATCTTACCAAAGAAAATGCAAGAAATCGTAACGGTTTTAGAGAATATGAATCCGATGTCTCAGCATAAAATCTATGTAGATACCGGACCAATCTCTGAAAAACAATGGGCAAGAAAAGCAGGAATTGGATGGCAAGGAAAGAATTCCAATATCATCTCAAGAGAGATTGGATCATGGTTTTTCTTGGGTGTGATCATCACAACGATTCCATTGGAATATGATGCTCCCATTGAAGATTATTGTGGTACATGCACAGCATGCCTGGATGCATGTCCGACTTCAGCCATCATTGAACCATATAAAGTTGATGCAAACAAATGTATTTCATATTGGACAATTGAGGCAAAACCCGAAAAAGAGATTCCACCTGATATTTCCAAACATATGGAGCAGTGGATATATGGATGCGATATATGCCAAGATATATGTCCATGGAATAGATTCGCTTCTGAGAGTTCGCAAGAAGAATTTCACCCAAGGAATATGGAAACAACCATGTCTTTCCAAACAATTCTGAACATGAAACAAGAAGACTTTTCTGAGCGATTTCGAAAAAGTCCTGTCAAACGAACAAAATTGGCCGGATTGCAAAGAAATGTACATGCGCTCATTCGACATGAGGAGTAAAGTGTGGAATTTCTAAAACCACAAATATTTGATGAATACCCTGTACTTTGCGGAATGTCAATCAAGGGCGATATGCTCTCTTTTCCTCCATCCGGTTTTTCTTTCAGACAATTACAACATACAGATGATGAATTTCGCAAACACATAGCATCAATGAATCAGAGTATAGGTCCAGGAATAGGGAAAAGGATTGCTTCATTGCATCAAGTGCATGGGACTCAAATCTATGATGCTGATATCGATTCGCTCCCTGATGGGGATGGACTGTACACGAATAATACCGATGTGGTCTTGGGAATAGCACTTGCGGATTGCTGTGGAATAATGATCTATGATCCAATTCATACCGTGATCATGGCATTACATGCCGGTTGGCGTGGTGCAAAGAATGGGATTGCGACTAAAGGCATCGCTATATTAAAAAGGAAATTCCATGCAAAACCAGCCGATCTGTTGATTTGGCTTACGCCATGTGCCGGCAATGATATATATGAGGTAGGACCTGAGTTTTTGGAATACTTTCCGGGTTTTGTCATACAAAAGGGTGCAACATACATATTGGATTTGAAGGCATACATTATATCGGAATTGCTGAAAGCAGGAATACAATTACAACATATTGAATCTTCAACGTTATGCACCATCCAAGATATGCGATTCCATTCCTATAGAAGGGAGGGAAATTCGGGTAGAAATGTGGCTTTTATGGGATTACTTGGAGTGAAATAATCATTGCAAATATAATTTGCAATGATTGTTTGTAAAAATGCATTTCGAACGTCTTCTAATTGCAGGATATTCGTATTTTTGAACAGCAGCATCGTTCCATCCTCCTAAATATTATGAAGCATTGGTTATCCATGGCTTTTTGCGTGATTTCTTTTCAAGTCATGCAAGGCCAATTGTTAGACCCAGGAATCCTCTATGGAATAAAGGATCTCCGAAGCATTTCCATTCTCATAGATGACGGTATGTTGGCTGAAGCAGGAAAGCAATTCCGCCAGTCTCTTGTGATTGCACAGCAAGGCGCACATGCTGATGAAGCTTCCATGTTACAATCACTCATGATGAGACAAGCCGGTGATCTAGTCTATGCCGATAAATCATTGGAGAGATTCATACAGCAAAGACCAAATTCTCCTTTCTTACCATTAGCTTGGATTGAGCGTGGATCTATAGCATATTATACAACTGATATGCCCAAAGCAATCGAATATTTCGGCAAGGTAGTAGAAATATCAACACAAAAAGCAAATGAAGATTCAATCTATGCTGATTACTGTGCAATGGCACTGTATTGGAAAGGTGCTTCACAAGCAAGGGGTGGTAATCCTGATGAAGCCTTAGTGACTTTGAAGGACATGCAATCGCGATTTCCCAATCATTATTTGGCTGATGATGCATTGTATATGCGAGCACAATTGCGAGAACGATCCGGAGCAGAACAAGAATCAATTGCGCTCTATGGGGAATTATTACGAAGCTATTCTCAAAAGAACTGTGCTTTGAGTTCTTCCATTCGTGCTTCAAATATCAAATTAGGGATGAGAGAACCAAATGCAGCAATTGCATATATGGATCAAGCACAAGCTTTGATTGATAAATTGCAATCCCAAGACACGACAATCATCAAACCTGAAATTCAATCAAATGCAGAACATGCAATAGAAGATCTTTCATTCATGCGTGCTCAAGCATTGATGCTTGCAAAACAATATGGTCAGGCATATGAGTCATTCCTAGTATTCCTGAAAACATATCCACAATCAGCAATTCAATTGCATGCAAAAATGTCTGCCGGTTATTCCTCTTTTCTTCTTGGCAAATACAATGAGTCTGAGACGCTCTATCAATTTGTCATAGACTCATCAAAGGACGAACATGCTTTTCTCAAGGCTGGTGCACAATTGTATCATGCATTGATTGCAAAAGCCAAGGGCGAAAGAGATAGAGCGAAAAAAGAATTTGCATCGTTGACAATGCAAACCGGTTATCCATTATTAGGTAATGCATTATTGGAGTATGGACAATTAGTCTATGAAGACAATGAAATGGAAACCGCACGGAAGACATTTGAACGTGCATTGAGAGAGACACAAGAGAAGTCATTATCTGTTAAGCTTCATCTATTGCTCGGTAGCGTATATCATGATCAAGAGCAATTTGGAAAGTCTGCCAGAGAATATGCCTCCGCAGAGAGAATGGTTCTTGCAATGTCCAAAAGAGAATTGGAAAATAAAGAGAGCATACTTGCCGAAGCACGCTTAAAGCAAGGGATTGCATTGCATCAGAATGAACAATATAGAGATGCAATTATTGAATTATCTACATTTCTTGGTGAACATAAAGTAGATGGCAGAAGAGATCAAGCATTGTTTTGGCTAGCAGAATCCTATTATAAAACAGATCTCTTATCAAATGCCGAAGAATTTTACACTCAATTGATTACAGATTTTCCAAATAGCAATCGCAAAGAAGAAAGCATGTATGGCATAGCTTGGTCGCAATTTCGGAGAAGAGAATTTGCAAAAAGTTCACAATCTTTTTCAAAGCTAGTCAAAGAATTTCCTCAGACACGATTCGCAACTGATGCATTGGCCAGAAAGGGTGATGGACATTATGCTTTACGCCAGTTCAAAGATGCAGCCGCTGCATATAAGTCAGCAATGAATGCAGGTCCTCGTACCGAGGAAGGACAATATTCAGCATATCAATATGGACAAGCATTATATAGAATTGATGATTTTGATGGTGCTGTGAAAGCATTCAGAACATTTGCACGTTCCTATTCACAATCTCCATTGTCGGCATCAGCTTTATACTCTGTAGGTTGGACACTCTTTCAGCAAAGAAAGTACGATGAAGCCATACAAGAATTGAAGGCCTTGCTTGTGGCTTATCCATCAACGCAGCTTGCAGCGAGAACACACTATACCATTGCCGATGCATATTATAATCTTGAACGTTATGATGAGGCAATAGCTTCTTATACAGTTGTTAAAAATCAGTATCCATCTTCACCCCTTGCCGGAGAAGCGGTAAAGAGTATTCAATATAGCTTGGAGTTTTTGGGAAGAGTTGATGAAGCCAATGTCATAGTAGATGATTTCATTTCCAAAAATCCACAATCAGACATTGCGAAAGACTTACTCATGAATAGAGGTTTGAGTTTTTACAATGGGAAAAATTATGCCGGAGCGATTGCAGAATATGAGGCCTTCCTGAAATCAAATAGTGACATAGAACGAAATGCAGAAGCTTTATTCTATCTCGGTAAGAGTTTTGCAAGTTTGGGTGAATCAGCAAAAGCTGAGCAATCATGGAAAGATGTCTTCAAAAAATATGGAAAAACAGAATTTGCACCCCTTGCATTGCTAGAAATTGGACTCATGAAAGTCAATGATAAACGCTATCGAGAGGCTGATACTTCATTTGCAATGGTCATGACAGAATTTCCTGACAATGCATCTTCAGCTCAAGCTGGTTTTGAACGAGCACAAATTGCCACGACACTTGGTGACTCATTGCAAGCAATTAGACTCTATTCTTTGACTGCAGAAACATATGGCAAAACTGAATTTGGTGATCAAGCACGATATAGAATAGCGATGTATTATCGTTCCAGAGCAATGTTTGATAGTGCCATCGTTCATTTTCGACATATCGCGAAGAGAATAGAAAACCCTACTATTGCAGCAGAGGCGCAATATCGAATCGGCGAATTGTGGATGAAACAAAAAGAATATGGCAATGCCATTACAGCATTTTTGGGTGTGAGAGAACAATTTAGTTCCATAGAAGATTGGTTCTCATTATCGCTATTGGGTCTGGGTGATTGTTATGAAACCATAAAAAATTATGATGCGGCAAAAGAGGTATTTCAAACGCTCATGACATTAAGACCCGATGATGATTATGGTAAAACAGCAACTGCAAGATTGAAGAGAATTCAAAAGGCAAAGCCATGATGATCAGAAGTTTCATACTATTGATAATGGTCTGTTCTGCCTATGCGCAAGACAGCAAAAACACGGCTGATCAACCCTTGGATTTGCAAGAATTCGTTATTACCGGTAAAACCAATGCTGATATTAAGGGCGGACTGAAAATGAAGCCTACAAAGCCCGGTATATTGACGAGGGCTGAACTGGATTCCATCAATACCGATATCAAAATTCCAATTCCATTATTGCCTGCAATCCCATTGCCTGCGAGTCCCATGAAACCATATTCCGTGAATGGATATGTGAATGGAGAATTTGGAATATTCTTGACACCGGCTATCAATGCAGGTTATTCATTTTCTGCCGGTGGATATTCAGTAGATGTCTTTGGGAATTATGAAGGAAGTCAAGGTCATATTGACAATGCGGATTTTACAAAAACCGGTTTGACACTGCAGGCTGCCTATGATGCACCAAAGAAATTTGTGTTTTTTGGTGGAAGTAGGACAGAAACCGGTGTGAGTTATGCATCGAATACTTATCAATTATTTGGCGCAGATAAATCCCGGATTGTTGAACGATCACTTGATGCACTTGGAGCTCAAGTTGATGTCAAAGGTACAATTGGGTCTTATGCATATTCAATGGGTGCACTGTGGCAATCATTGACCATGGGTACAGATTCCTTGTCAAATTCAGACGGGAGAATACAAGGATATGCTCATGTGACTACGCCAATGTTTGGTATGTCTATGTCCGGTAATCTTATGGTTGATGTACAGTCCTATGGTGATACTTCATCGTACAATTTCATACAGGCAGGAACATCAGGTACATGGACAGATGATGCATGGACATTCAATATTGGTGCAGGATTACAGACCGCCACAAATTCCGATGGAGTGCAGTTTGGAGCAATTTCCCTGATCGGCAATATGGATTATAGACTGTCAACGGATTTCACAACTTCACTTCGATGCAGCAGTGGATTACAGAATAATTCCCTTAGTGAAATGATAAAGAGAAATCCATATGTGATGCATATGCCGAGTATCTCCTTTAGAAGAGATGATTTTGTGATTGCTCCAATGATTCATTGGCATCCTGATATTGATTGGACAGCATCACTCAAGGCCACATATCAATCATCTTCATCTATGCCTGTAATGTTGCCAAATTCCACTGAATCCGGTAAATTTCAAGGATTTGCAATTGAATACTTGTCAGGGACATTATTGGATATTCAGTTTGAAGGACAATGGAAGCCTCTACATCATACGAGAATAGGAGCATTTGCATCATTGATTTCTTCTTCTCTCTCGGATTCCTCCGTAGCAATCCCAATGATGGCTCCGCTTACAATTGGATTGCGTTATGAACGAGATTGGTTTACATTATTTCATTCTCTAATTTCATTAGAATATATTGGTGCAAGAACTGTTACAAAGGATGCATCTATTGAATTACCGTCCTATATCATGGCGAATTTCAGACTCAATTATACAATTCAAAAAGATCTCGAAGCATATATTCGGATTGACAATCTCCTCAATTCTTCCGTATATGTATGGAACCGATTTAGAGAGAGGGGAACATTCGTCGCACTTGGTGCGAGATATCTTTTCTAAAGGAAGATCCTATGAGTAATCAACAATTACCACATGATGAATTCGGTGGTTTCGGTGAATCTGATGATCAGACATTTTTGCATGACAAATCCAAATTGTCTTCAGCAACACCATCTACTGAGTCTCCTAAAGCAACAAAAGAAGGAAAAGATGCAAGTTCAGGGTTTATATCGTATGTACGGCCGGATCTTCCACCTGAAGAAGAACGCTCTTCTCTGAAAAAAGTGGCATTGATTGCAATTGCTACTGTTTCTGCACTCGCAATCATCTGGATGTTGATACCTTCTACTGAGCAATCACAGAGTGGTGAGGGACAAATAGCGGTAACTGATACAATACAAGAACAAGCTGATAAACAAGTTCAGAAGCAGAATCAAAATTCTACAATGGAGCAGGATTCTATTGCGCGAGTACAAGACTATTTGGCTCGCATGCAAATGTCACAAGGAAAGAATATTGGGAATAATGAAAGAAATGATGATACTCCCGAAGATCTAGCTCCTGCACCAGATAAAAAGATAGTGCCACCGGATCCAATTCCTGCAAAGACATATCCTGAATATAGAGATGTGGAAGACAGTAAATTATCAGAGTCTGTACAAAATGATAAACCTGTTCATCAAAAGCCCAAAGTGCAGAAGACAGTACAACAAGCACCGAAAAAGCAAACTCAAAACATTGCTCAAAAACCAATGAAAAGCAATGCGGAGAAAAAGTCTCCCGATAAAATGTCTTCTCAGAAACAAAGTCAACAAGATCAAGTATTGAGTGAAACGTTTATTGATAAAGAACCGTCGAAAAAACCAATTGAAGAAAAAAGAGAAGTAAAGAATCGTAATGGTGAAGAGTATTCGGTACAAGTACTTTCAAGTATCTCGAAGGATGAAGCTGATAAAACATTGAAGACATTAAAGTCGAGAGGTGTTTCTTCTGCTTCGATCACCAAAAAAACCTTGAATGGAAAAACATGGTATCGAGTTCGTTTTGGTTCATTTGAAGATAGGAAACAAGCACAAAATGCAGCCCAAAAAGCAGGATATTCAAATTCTTGGGTTGATAGAGTAAAGTGAGTATTAAATGCCATTGAGAGAACGATATAATGATACCCAATTCACCTATAGCATCAAAGTGCTCTGGGATCGTTATGCTGCTCGCGGTTTTGTGATTGCATTTCTTCTCATGCTCATCCTCCTTTTTTGGTTTTCGCAAACAAGTATCATTATCGAGCCTTATACACAAGAAGTCAATTCGAATCCTATCATCTTATTAAATTTTGGTGATGGAGATGGCACAGGTCGAAGCAAGGGGAATTTAGCAAAGGAAGGCTCAAAATCATCCGGTGCAAAACCACAAAATCCATTGGAAGATGCTGGAAAAGTACAATCCACTTCTTCAGCAAAGGATCCTTTATCAACATCCAATCTCATAGCCAAGAATACTGTATCTTCCACAAATAAATCAGATACTGATTCTACAAAAGGTCAAGGCAAGGCAATCGGTGCAGGAAGTGGAAATGGAACAGGATTGGGGGATAAAGGTACCGGTCCGGGGAAAGGAATGGGCTTGGGAGACATAGAGTGGGGTGGTGGTGGAAATCGAACTGTATTGAATAAAATATTACCACCAAGTCCGGGAAATCTCGATAGACTTGTCTCCATAAAGATACGATTCACCGTATTGCCGGATGGTACCGTTGGTGATATGCGCCCAATGACGAAGGGTGATCCCAATTTGGAATCGGTTTCACTGAGAACATTGAAAAAGTGGAAATTCAATAGACTTGAGTCCGAAATTCAGATGACAGGAACTATTACATTCACTTTTAAGCCTAATTGAGTGTGAATTATGCCTGAATTTGACCAATTTCTTCAATTCATAGATGATCTGCCAACATATCTCATCCTCATCATTGGGATAATTCTCCTCTTAATTGTGCTGAAAGTGGCACGCAGTTTCATTAAATTTGCACTGTCTCTATTCGCGCTCATCATTCTTGCGCTCGTCATTTTGAAACTTCTCAATCAACCTTGATATGTCACAAACGATCGGAATCATCGGTACAGGATATGTAGGACTTGTCACCGGAACCTGTTTTGCCGAAAGCGGAAATAATGTTCTTTGCATTGATGTTGATCAACAGAAAGTTGAAACATTGCAAAAGGGCAATATGCCGATTTATGAACCCGGTCTTGAGCATTTGCTCGATAGAAATATCAGTAATGGTCGCTTGAAATTTTCAACAGATTTGGAACATGCAGTCAAGCAATGTGCCATTCTCTTTCTCTGTCTTCCAACACCTCCGGGCGAAGATGGATCAGCTGACTTGAATTATGTCATGGATGCTGCCAAACATATCGCAGAAATCATCAAGAAAGAACATATAACTGATTTAAGAATCCTGGTGAATAAAAGCACCGTGCCTGTTGGAACAGCTGATAAAGTTCGCATGATTTGTCATAATCATGCCCCGGGATATGATATTGAAGTTGTTAGCAATCCTGAATTTTTGCGTGAAGGATTTGCTGTGGAAGATTTCATGAAGCCTGATCGCGTTGTTGTTGGAACGTCTAATGAACGTGCTGAAGATGTCATGCGAGATCTATATGAACCATTCTTACGCAGTGGAAATCCCATTTATGTGATGGATGAGAAAAGTGCTGAAATCACTAAGTATGCTGCAAATTGTTTTTTGGCTATGCGGATTTCATTCATGAATGAACTTTCTGCATACTGTGAGACTATTGGCGCTGATATTGAAAATATCCGCATTGGTATTGGTTCCGATTCACGGATTGGTAAGCGTTTTCTCTTTGCCGGAATAGGATATGGAGGAAGTTGCTTTCCGAAAGATGTAAAAGCCTTATTGCATTCCACAGATGCTGTTGGTACTCCTCTTGGAATCATACATGCTGTTGAAGAAGCAAATGCCCGACAAATCAATCGTTTTGTTGAAAAGATCATACATAGACTTGATGGTGCACATGGTGCAAAGATTGCTGTATGGGGTCTATCATTCAAACCCAATACCGATGATGTTCGTGAAGCCCCTGCATATACCATCATTGATAGACTATTGGAAGTTGGTGCACATATCTCTGCATATGATCCAGAAGCTATGCCGAATACCAAGACCATATATGGTGATTCAATCCATTATGCCAATTCTGCTTATGATGCATTGAACGATGCCGATGTTTTGGTTATCGCAACGGAATGGAATGAATTCCGTAAACCGGACTTCGCGGTATTGCGTGGATCTATGAAGCATTGTCTGATATTCGATGGTAGAAATTTATTCGATCCTGAATCCATTGCATCTGAAGGCTTCGAATATCACAGCATTGGAAGATTGGCAACCGGCATTCTGTCTTGAGCATATTGCAGATAGAGCTTTTCACATCTCATTGAACGATTCTATGTCATTGATCGACTTCGTTCTGCTACTTTTTGCGGCAAAAACATTGATTTTTGCTTATGGTGCA
This sequence comes from Candidatus Kapaibacterium sp., assembly GCA_023253875.1. GTDB lineage: Bacteria > Bacteroidota > Ignavibacteria > Kapaibacteriales > UBA961 > UBA961. The sequence continues at coordinate 3,111 of JALRFC010000021.1, read as the reverse complement.
ATTCGATCAAGAAGAGTTCGACTTGATGCTGATTCATTGTTGACACATTCAGTGTCTATAGTCATACCTGCCAGAAATGAAGAACAAGCTCTCCCCACATGCTTGGATTCTTTACTCCAAAACACAGATCAATCTCTTGAATTCATAATAGTCAATGATCGTTCAACCGATCACACGCAGTCTATTATTGATGCATATTCACAACAAGATTCACGAATTGTTTCTGTACACTTAATGGAAGAAAGGGAAGGGAATCTGCGCGGGAAACCAGGAGCTTTGCATGAAGGAATATTGAGGGCTAAAGGGGATATCATCATCATGTCTGATGCTGATTGTACATTTCCGAATACATGGACTCGTACGATTGGCAATGCATTTCTGAATCCTACAGTTGGTATGGTTGCCGGTTTTACCACCATTCATAATAAGACGTCATTTCATCATTTGCAAGACATGGAATGGTTGATGAATCATACATTGGCATCTTCCTCAATGTCTCTAGGCCATCCACTTGGTTGCTTTGGAAATAATTTGGCGATCAGAAAAATTGTATATGATGCTGTTGGAGGATATCCGGGAATACAATTCTCTGTCACCGAGGATTTGCAATTATTGACTGAAGTCTCGCATGCCGGTTATCAAATACTCTATCCATGTAATCATGCAAATGCTGTAAGCACAGAGCCATGTCCTGATTGGAAGAGTTTTGTCAGCCAACAACATCGTTGGGTACGTGGGTCTTCTGCGCTAGGCTGGAAAAAATATCTCTTTGTCTTTTTTTCTTTCGTCTTTTGGATATCACTCTTTTATACTGCATTCACCAATGATTGGACCGGCATGGCAAGTATTTTGGCAATGCGAATTTGTGGGGATTGCTTGATTGTATTGCCTTCATTATTTGCATTGAAAAGAGAAAAGAATATACCTTGGGTCATACCGGGGATGATATTCATGATCTTTATCGAAATAATGGTCGCTTTCCTCTTACTTAAAAAAGATGTCCATTGGAAAGGCCAGACTTTTCGATGATTATTTTGTTTGCAATGCTGCTTTGACAAAACTGATGAAGAGGGGATGGCCTTTTACAGCACGAGACTTATACTCAGGATGAAACTGCACACCCACAAACCAAGGATGATTCTTTAATTCAATGATCTCAACCAATGTTGTATCAGGAGAAACCCCGCTTAATTTCATGCCATGGTCTTCCAATGTCTTACGATATGCATTATTGAATTCATAGCGATGACGATGTCTCTCTTGGATGGAATCTGCACCATATGCAGAATGAGCAATCGTACCCTTACGTATTGTACATGGATATGATCCGAGACGCATGGTCCCTCCTTTATCAGTCACTTGTTTCTGTGTTGACATGAGGTGTATGACCAAGTCTTTCCCTTTTTTGAATTCAGCAGAATGAGCATCTTTGATTCCTGCAACATTGCGTGCGAATTCAATGACCGCACATTGCATCCCGAGACAAATACCAAAGAATGGAATTTTGTTTTCACGTGCATGGCGAATCGCTTCAATTTTTCCTTCAATGCCTCTGGAACCAAAACCCGGAGCAACAAGAATACCTTGCATGCCTTTCAGCATTGTGCCGACATTGGATTTCGTGATATGTTCTGAATCAATCCAAGAAATTTCCACTTTGGCATTATTGATGGCACCAGCATGTACAAATGCTTCCAATATGCTCTTATAGGAATCTTTCACTTGATTGTATTTGCCGATGAGTCCAATGTTTACTGTATGTTTTGGTTGCTTAATACGATTGACAAATTTGGTCCATGTATCCATGTCCAATTTGCCAAGTGACATTGAGAATTTTTTAAGAACAATTTGATCTAGATTACGTTTCGCAAGACTCAAAGGAACTTCATAAATGGTTTCTGCATCGAGTACTTCAATGACAGAGTCTTCCTCAACATTACAGAAAAGTGCAATCTTACTTTTCAACTCTTTATTGATTGCTTGTTCTGTACGGCATAAGAGAATATCTGGTCTGATCCCCATTTCCATCAACATTTTCACGGAATGTTGAGTCGGCTTCGTCTTCAACTCTCCGGCTGACTTAATATATGGCACATAAGTCAAGTGTATATTGAGCGTGCTTTTTGGACCTTTTTCCATGCATAATTGTCGTACCGACTCCATAAATGGAAGGGATTCAATATCACCGACAGTCCCGCCGATTTCAATGATGACAATATCAAAAAGTTTATCATAAATGGTCATGCGTCTTTTGATTTCATCAGTGATATGTGGAATCACTTGTACGGTTTTACCAAGATATTGACCTTGTCGCTCTCGTTGAATCACTTCAAAATATACTTGACCGGAAGAAACTGAATTTGCTCTTGTTCCATCCACATCCAGATAGCGCTCATAATGTCCTAAATCCAAATCACATTCGGCTCCATCATCAGTCACATATACTTCGCCATGTTGTTGAGGATTCATTGTTCCCGGATCAACATTGATATATGGATCGAATTTCATGATTGTAACGGATAGTCCTCTTTGTTTTAAAAGTAAACCTAGGGAAGCAGAAGCTATTCCTTTTCCCAATGAAGAAAGAACACCACCTGAAATGAAAATGTATTTCGTTTTCTTAGCAGCCATGATCAGTTTGTAGATTGAAGTGAGAGAATGTCCATACATAGAAAAGGAGACGCGAGTGCATTGCTGAATCGCGCCTCCCCAAAGACTTATCGCGAAAAATTACATATGTTGAATAATGGCATCACCAAATGCAGAGCAAGAAACTTCTGTGGCTCCTTCCATCAATCGGGCAAAATCATATGTTACTGTTTTTGCTGAAATAGCACCATCCATGCCTTTGATAATGAGATCAGCAGCTTCATTCCAACCAAGATATCGGAACATCATCTCGCCTGAAAGAATGACAGATCCTGGATTTACTTTATCCAGACCGGCATATTTTGGTGCAGTACCATGGGTTGCTTCAAAAATTGCATATCCATTATCATAATTGATATTTGCACCGGGAGCAATTCCAATGCCTCCAACTTGCGCGGCAAGTGCATCACTGATATAATCCCCATTGAGATTCATAGTGGCAATCACATCATATTCTGCAGG
>JALRFC010000219.1 GCA_023253875.1 Candidatus Kapaibacterium sp. | reverse complement strand
TCTTTCCACTACATAGGTGATGGCGATAAATAACATACCAAGCAATGCGGCAACAAGTGGACCACCGGTATGGATAGTACCGAGTGTGTTTAAAGGGTCATGACGCATAAAGCCATCTTTAAAATTTCCCGGAGCACCCATGAACAGACCCCAAATAAGATCTGCAATTCCCAACCATAAGAATATGATAAATGAATTGAATGAACGGAAAAGTGCATAACCAAGGCCTGCAAACGCTAATAATACGGCCGCTACACCAATCACGACGTATGAGAACTGATCCATACTACTTCCAATAAAAGAAATGAACAATACTGTTTATAATCAATGTAAATGACTCAATAATTGCTTCCACAAATTTGAATCGCGTCAAAACTACTAATTTTTTTAGCATGAAAAGGGGTTTTTTGTGTCAGTTATGCACCAAATCCTCTATGTAAAGATTTAATAAAACTCAGCTCACCCTACCCCATATCACTCTATCTATACCGGATAAGTCCTTTACATGATGAACTCTATCCGTTAAATGTGAATATAAATTATCCACATCCTGTAATTGACCATATCCAATCTCTAGAAAGAAAGCTTGTATTTGAGTTCTATTTCTATCTATGATTGATGATATTTTTTGATAAAAAGTCAATCCATTTTTCTCATCTGTCAATGCAATTTTTGGCTCAAAATGCAATTCAGGTTCCAATGAAGAAAATTCTTGTAATCCAATATAAGGTGGATTCGAAACGATGATCCCTTCAATAGGTTCCGAATACTGCAATATATCTTGTACACTGAAGTGGATCTCTACATTATGCATCTGTGCATTCTGCTGAGCCAATGCAAGTGCTTCACTTGAAATATCATATGCATACAACTTGACTCGTTCTCTATGGCGTAAATGATGGGCCAGAGCAATGGCAATACATCCGGAACCTGTTCCAAAGTCATGGATGATCATCTCTCCATCATTCGATTGACAATATTGCAGTACAGTATCAATCAATGTTTCGGTTTCGGGTCTTGGAATCAAGACAGAAGGATTGACTGTAAATTCCATACCATAGAATCCTGTTTTACCCAAAATGTACTGTAAAGGTTCTCTATTCCCTCTTCTTTTGCATGAATCACGTAAAATCGACAATTCGGCCTGAGTCAGTGGTCTATCATGCATCAAGTACAATTGTAAGCGTGTACATTGTAGCGTTTCTGACAAGATGAGTTCAATTGTCAATCTTGGACTATCAACTCCTTTACCGCCAAAATATTCAGTTCCCCAGCGAATGATGTCAACAACTGTCCAAATTGTTTTTTCGGTAGACAATGTTATACTCCGGTATGCTTTGATCTTCCGAAATACTCTTGCAATGATCGTACTTCCGGTTTTTCATGTCTAGATGCCTGAATTCCGGAAAGTGAGGCAAATGCTGCAGCCAATGTCGTAAAGAATGGCACTGAATGTTTCAATGCAGTCTGCCCCATAATATGTTCATCATATCGTGCATATTCTCCAATCGGAGTATTTATGACTAATTGTACATCTCCATTTGAGATATGATCTATGATGCTAGGTCTTCCTTCATAGTGTTTCAACACTTTCACCGTTTCGATGCCATGATCAGCAAGAAAATCTGCTGTTCCTGATGTCGCCATGATGGTAAAGCCCAATTCTTTGAATCCACCAATGATATCTGCCGCACGAATGGTCTTTTCTAGATTGCTCAAGGAAACGAATATAGTTCCGGATTCCGGCAATTTGTTTCCGGAAGATATTCTGGATTTGATGATTGCCTTTCCAAATGTGACATCAATACCCATGACTTCCCCGGTTGAACGCATTTCAGGGCCGAGGAATACATTAGCTCTTGGAAATTTGATGAATGGAAACACAGATTCTTTAATCGCTACTCGCTTTGCAGAAAGTGAGAAATCACGCACATCTATATTGGCAAGTTTTTCTCCTAACATCAATCTCATGGCAATTTGTGATAGATTCACATTCGTGGACTTAGCTACAAATGGAATGGTCCTTGATGCTCTCGGATTGACTTCAAGAACATAAATCTCACCATGTTGAACAGCATATTGAATATTGACAAGTCCTATAACATTCAAAGCCTTGGCTAGCTTTCTTGTATAAGATGTCATGATATCGAACTGTTCATTTGAAATGGTATATGGAGGAAGGACACAACTTGAATCACCGGAATGTACACCAGCTTCTTCAATGTGTTGCATCATACCTCCAATGACGACATGATCTCCATCGCAAACAGCATCAACATCGAATTCATAGGCTTGTTCTAGAAAGCGATCAATAAGAATTGGCGTATCAGGAAATTGTTCGCATGCTTCTTGGACATGTTGTCGAAGTGATTCCTCGCGATAGCATATATGCATTGCTCTACCACCAAGCACATAACTAGGTCGCACCAAAACGGGATATCCAATTCGTTCAGCAATTACAGCAGCTTCATCAACTGTGAATGCAGTACCCCAATCAGGACATGGTATTTTGAGCTCATCGAGCAATGCTCCAAAACGTTTTCTGTCTTCAGCTAAATCAATACCTTCATGAGAGGTACCTATGATTGGAACATTCTGCTCAACAAGTTTCTTCGATAGTTTTAATGGGGTTTGTCCACCGAATGTGACTACGACACCATTGGGTTGTTCAAACTCAATGACATTCATCACATCTTCGAATGTTAATGGCTCAAAGTACAACTTCGAGGTAGTATCATAATCTGTTGAAACTGTTTCCGGATTGCAATTGATCATGATGGTTTCATAACCGGATTGTCTCGCAGCAAATACTCCTTGTACACAACAATAGTCAAACTCTATACCCTGTCCAATGCGGTTTGGCCCACTACCAAGTATGATGACTTTATCTGATTGTGATCGAACGGCTTCATTTTCAGCATCATAGGTGGAATAATGATATGGTGTATCAGATTCGAACTCTGCAGCAAATGTATCAACCGTTTTATAGACAGGTATGATACCATCTGCTTTCCGTCTCATTCTAACCTGTTCCTCAGTACAATGCATAAGTATAGATAACTGAATATCTGAAAAGCCCATTGTTTTGAGATTTCGCAGGATATCCATCGGAATATCAGCAATTGTATATGCTTTTGATTTCAGATATTCCGCACTATCCACTATATCTCGGCATTGTTCAATAAACCATGGATCATATTTTGATAGATTGAAAATCTCTTGGGTGGACATACCAAATCTGAGTGCATCACAGAGATCGAAAATTGATTGCGATGTATGCTTGGAGAGTCGTTTTCTCAAAGATTCTAGCTCTTCTTCAGTTGCTTGCTTTTGCATATACGATGGTGCATCATATCCAAATCCAAAGCGTCCCTTTTCA
>JALRFC010000218.1 GCA_023253875.1 Candidatus Kapaibacterium sp. | reverse complement strand
GTGCTTTACCTTTGGCATCACTATTGCCGATTGGTATTGCTTTGATGGTTATTGGACTTAGCTTCAAAGCGGCAGCATTCCCATTTCATCAATGGGCTCCTGATGTGTATCAGGGCGCTCCGACAATTGTGACAGCATTCATGAGTACAGCAGGAAAGGCAGCGGCTTTTGCTGCATTCATGCCGATGATCATGGTGCTTATGCCTGCAGCAACTGCCAAATTGCAAATGACATTTGCGGTTCTTTCTGCAGCTACGATGTTGATTGGTAATATCAGCGCTTTAGCCCAAACGAATATCAAGCGCATGCTTGCATTTTCTTCAGTTGCACATGCCGGATATTTGATGATGGGATTGGTTTCCGGTTCACAGTCCGGATATAGTGGAATCATGTTTTATCTCACTTCCTATATGTTCATGCAAATTGGTTCTTTCATCATTGTTGGTTTGCTTGAAAGACGTGGCGAGGAGCATTTGCAGATTTCAGATTATGCAGGTTTGAGTAAAAAGCATCCTGTGCTCGCAGGATTCATGGCAATTTTTATGTTTTCACTGGCCGGGATTCCTCCCTTTGCAGGATTCTTCGGTAAATACTATTTATTCTCAGCAGCAATTGATGCGGGATTTTTATGGCTCACGATCATTGCTGTATTATCTTCGATTATTTCCGTGTATTTCTATATCGGTTTGATCGTGAAGATGTATTTCAATGAACCTGAACAAGAAATGCCGGATACTGATATAGGATTATCAGGAATATCACTCTTCATAACCATTGCAGGCGTGATTGTTCTTGGTATTTTACCATCCGGGATTTTATCGATCGCCAATGCGATATTTGGTCATTCTTCACATTGATTTCACCACTTGGATCATTCACCATGATGCATATAGCAGATAGAATTTCACGATTAGGAACAGAAACAGCTTTCGAAGTATTGGTTCGTGCAAGAGCGCTGGAAGCACAAGGAAAAAGTATTGTTCATTTGGAAATCGGTGAACCTGACTTTGATACTCCTCAAAATATCATTGATGCAGCAAAAAAGGCATTGGACGATGGATTTACGCATTATGGTCCATCAGCAGGTTTGCCTGAAGCAAGACAAGCCGTTGCGGATTATATCAAGCGTACCAGAGGCACGGAATATTCAGCTTCAGAAATTGTGATAACACCGGGCGCAAAACCCATATTGTTTTATGGCATGATGGCTGTTATTGACAAGGGCGATGAAGTCATCTATCCAAATCCGGGTTTTCCTATTTATGAATCTGTGATTAATTTTCTTGAAGCTATTCCCGTACCGCTTCCATTGAAAGAAGAAAAAGAGTTTCGATTTGACATATCAGATCTTGAAGCCCGCATCACACCGAAAACTCGTATGGTGATTATCAATACACCACAGAATCCCACCGGTGGCATTCTTACCAAAGAAGATTTACAAAGAATTGCAGAATTGGCTGTAGAGCATGATTTCATTGTGCTTAGTGATGAGATTTATTCCCAAATCACCTATGATGGATTTGTTCATGAAACAATCACACAATTCCCAGGGATGAAGGAACGTACAATTCTTCTTGATGGATTCTCAAAAACATTTGCAATGACCGGTTGGCGCATGGGATATGGTTGCATGCCGGAACATATCGCGCAGGTGGTGGCCAAACTTCAAACCAATTGTACCAGTTGTACAGCCAGCTATAATCAAATAGCAGGTATCGAGGCTTTATCCGAAAGAACAGATGCTAAAGCAGCAGAATTCGTTGCGGAATTCAAGAGAAGAAGAGATGTGATCGTGACAGCATTGAATGCAATGCCAGGAGTGAGATGTCATTCACCCAAAGGTGCATTCTATGTCTATCCCAATATAGAGGGCACCGGCATGACTTCTCAAGAATTTGCCGACTTCTCATTATATGATGCAGGTGTTGCATGCTTAAGCGGAACGGCTTTCGGGAGCAATGGCGAAGGATTCGTCCGTTTCTCTTATGCAAATTCTGTTGAAAATATCGAAGAAGCTATGAAGAGACTTTCTGAGGCATTGGCTAAAAGAGGTTGATGCAAACATATTAATCTTGTAAAGGCGTCTCATTGACGCCTTTTTTGTATACCATGAATGAAAAACCACAAGGAACAGCATTGGATTTTCTCAGCGAAGAAAGAGCTGAGAAAATCTATGCATGCATATCTCGTAGACAACCATCATTGACTATTGTACTTGAGAATGTACATGATCCTCATAATGTCTCTGCAGTCCTGAGATCATGCGATGCGGTTGGAATTATCGATGTCCATCTAGTCTATCATTCCGGTCAATCTTTCCCTGAATTAGGTGAGAAAAGTTCTGCAAGTGCCAGAAAATGGGTGAATACTCATAAACATTCATCCATTGATGCATGTTTTGATGTTCTTCGTGAGCAAAACAAATGTATTTTCACTACCGGGATGAGTAATGAGGCTATTCCTCTATATTCTGTTGATTTTACAGGGCCTATTGCGATTGTCTTTGGGAATGAACATGCAGGTGTGTCTGATGAGGCGATTACAAAAGCCGATGGAAATATGCTCATTCCTCAAGTTGGAATGATACAAAGTTTGAATATTTCTGTTGCCTGTGCTGTAACCTTATATGAAGCTTTTCGTCAACGATCACAGCATGGAATGTATGATTCCATTCAAATGGATGAAGTCATCTTAAAAGAATATCTCAATATTTTTGCACTAAAGTAGGAGAAAGGATTATGGAAGGAGTTGAATATACCATAGCTCATCCCGGTAAGCGCATCTTGGCCTATATCGTTGATTCAATATTCATGTCAATAGCATCCATTATCATCTTATTTCTCATAGGTGAAGGCGATGGATTGCGTGTAATCGCAACATATTCGGGTGGTGATATCGAGCAGATTATTGATAAAGTCTTACCAATAGCACAAACACTTACATTCATACAATGGGTATTGGGTATTTTCTATTTTGGCATTTTTCAGTCAATGTCGAATGGTGCAACATTAGGGAAGAAATTACTCCATATACGCATCGTTTGTATTGATGGATCTGCATTCTCTTTCGTTAATTCCATTTTTAGATATATCGTGAATGCAATTTCAATGCAATTATGCTTTGTATTGGCAATAGTGATGTTCTTCACAACATATAAGCAAGCTTTGCATGATCTAGCAGTAAAAACAGTGGTTGTGAATGAGTGATGACCAGCATCCACTATAGATTTTTCATCGCAATCTTTGGATTGTTTGCAGTGATTTATGGGATATATCTGCTTGTCTCTTTCTTTCCACCTGATCAATTTTTATATGTGCCGTGTTTATTTCATTTGAGCACAGGTTTGCATTGCCCCGGCTGCGGCTCTACGAGAGCTGTTT
>JALRFC010000217.1 GCA_023253875.1 Candidatus Kapaibacterium sp. | reverse complement strand
GTCATTGAACATCAATTACCCGATGAAATGCATTTTTTCATTGCTCCAATGCTGCTTGGTAAAGGAAAAAAAGCATTTGGTGAATATACAGCCAAGAGTCTGGATACTGCATATTCATTGACTCCAAAAGGTGTGTTCAAAAGCGGAAATGACATGCATGTCATCACCGTAAAATCCGCATGAGACATGCATGGCATGCCTATTTTGTATCTTTGTTTTTACTCGGAATGAAACATGAAAAGTATGACCGGCTTTGCGAAGGCAGAGATCAATAAGCAAGGCATTAATGCCATCATCGAAATCAAAAGTGTCAATGGACGCTATCTTGAACCGACAATCAAATTGCCGAGAAGCTTGTCGAGTAAAGAAATTGAAATTCGGGAATTATTGCGTAAAGCATTGAATAGAGGAAATGTCTTTGTCAGCATTCAGGTTGAATCCACTGAAGCAGAAGCAAAGATACCCGGCATCAATATTGAGAAAGCGAAAGCAATCCATGCAATGCTTACTGCATTGAATACTGCATTGCAAGGAAATGAGCCAGTAAGCTTGGAGCAAGTCTTATCATTTTCTCAACATTTCATCGAATCAGAGAAAGAAGACATTGCTGAGTTGCAATGGACAATAGCTCGTGAAGCATTGAAACAAGCATTGCAATCATTAGATATAGCACGTTCTAATGAAGGCAAAGAATTGGCTGATGACATGATGATGCGTATCAAGAATATTGAGCATTCACTTTCCTATGTGGAAGAGAGATCCAAGACTCGTATTCCTGAAGAACGTGAGCGATTGAGACAGAAACTTGCACTATTATTGGATACCGAAGAGATTGAGGAATATCGTCTGAATCAAGAAATTATCATTCTTGCTGATAAATTGGACGTTTCTGAAGAGAGCGTACGCTTGAGAAGTCATATCAAATATTTCAATGAAATGATGCAGGATTCTGAACCGATTGGTAGAAAACTGAATTTTTTAACCCAAGAATTGAATAGAGAAATCAATACTATTGGTTCGAAAGCAAATGATGCCGACATCGCGCATTATGTCGTTGGAATGAAAGAAGAACTGGAACGCATCAGAGAACAAGCACAGAATATCGAATAAACAATTTCATGAAGAATCTCATTGTATTGTCCGCACCTAGCGGAGCAGGTAAAACAACCGTTGCGCGACACTTGCTTAAGCAATTTCCGCAATGTGCCTTTTCGGTGTCTGCCACAACGCGTCCCATGCGTGCCGGTGAAGAACATGGAAAGGATTATTTCTTTTTATCAAGAGAAGAATTTTTACTGAATCTTGAAAATGGAAATTTGGTTGAACATGAAGAAATCTTCGGTAATTTTTATGGTACACTTCGTTCTCAAACAGATAAGAGAATACAAGAACAAGGATTGATTCTCTTTGATGTGGATGTGAAAGGAGCTGTCTCACTGCGCAATGCATATCCCAAAGAATCATTGCTCATTTATATTGCTCCTCCTGATCTATCCATTTTGGCGGATCGCTTGCGGAGTAGAATGACGGAAAGCGAAGAGCAGATAAAGCAACGATTAAGTCGAGCAGCAATGGAAATGGAATATATGCGACATTTTGATTATATCATCATCAATGATACACTCGAAGTCACACTTGGAAAAGCTGTCAGTATTGTTCAAGAAGCACTTTCGGAAATGTAAATACCATGCAATTCACATCACTCATAGGTCATGGCGCCCAATTATTTCAAATTCTGCGTAAAGCTCACAGAACGGGCGAAGACATTGCATCCGATTATTTTCGCTCAAGAAAATACATTGGAAGTAAAGATAGAAAGTTCATAGCTGAATTATTGTTTTCTTCACTTCGCGTTGCAACATTGATTGAATATTGCGCAAAGAAAGCGAATGAAGTTGCGCCTATTGTGATTGAACAAGTCCATCCATGGGATATAATGATTGCCCATTGTATTATTGGTACAGATTTACAATCATTTCCTATTGAAGAGTATCTACATCCTTTTTTTGGTGTGAGAGATGCCGAAGAAGGGATTGATTTTTCAATTTCAGAGAAACTTGGACTAAGAGATGAATCTGCTGAAGCTTGGAAAGCGGGCGTGATAGATGCTTATGAACATGTTATAGCCGAAGCTCAACTCATTATCAAAGACAATGACATTTCAGATCCTGAAAAAGCTCAGGTTTTATCATTGTATTGCGCCATGCCATTGTGGATCGTTATCCTCTGGAAAGAGCAAGGCATGACTTGTAAAGAGATTGCAGATCTCTGTACTTCACTTCACACAGTAGCTCCTGTTGGTCTTCGTATCAATGCTGAAATTATTGATCGCGATCTTGCAATTGACATCCTTCGCAGAGAAGGTATTCCATGTAAAGCGGGATCATATTCACCTCATGCCATCATCATGCCTGAACGCATACCATTAACGCATCTTGATATTTTCATGTCGGGAGCCATTGAAGTGCAAGATGAAGGCAGTCAATTGATTTCTTTTGCTGTATCGCCTGAGGAACATTGGCGCATTCTTGATTATTGCGCAGGTGCAGGTGGAAAGTCTTTGCACCTTGCAATGTTACAACATGATCAAGGTGAAATTCTTTCAACGGACATAGATTATAGCAGAATGCGTGAGATTCGTAATCGTGCTGATAGAGCGGGATATCATTCCATCAATATAGTGCCCATGCATTTGAAGGGACATTCCAAAAATGCACTACAAATGTATGCTCAAACTTGTGATGCCGTATTGGTGGATGCACCTTGTACAGGAATGGGTACCGTTCGCAGATCACCCAATATAAAATGGAATCTGAAGAAGAAACATGTGGAGAGCATACAAAGAACGCAATTGGATATTCTCACGAAAGCATCTGCCTTTGTGAAACCCGGCGGAGTTCTGGTCTATGCAACGTGTTCACTGATGAGAGAAGAAAATCAAGATTTGGTGTCTTTATTCCTCGAAAAGAATGATGAGTTCAATCTTGATCCACTTCGCAATGCATTTCCTGAAGAAGTGCAAGAGGCATTATTGAATGATGATCCCGATGCATGCATGTTATCCATGAATCCGGCAAAGCATGGAAGTGATGGATTTTTCATGTGTAGAATGATTCGCAAAACAATTGATTAATTGGCGGGAGTATTTCCATGAGTTCAATTGCATTAATTACCGGAATTACCGGACAGGACGGTTCTTATCTTGCAGAATATCTGTTAAAGAAAGGATATGAGGTCCACGGTATCATACGTCGTGCGAGTACATTCAATACGCATCGGATTGATCATATGTATGTTGATCCGCATGAGCATGGTGCTCGATTGCATTTACATTATGGCGATCTCTCCGACCCTGGAATTCTTACAGAAATCATGCATTCC
>JALRFC010000216.1 GCA_023253875.1 Candidatus Kapaibacterium sp. | reverse complement strand
TTAACTATGATGAAAAGCTTGGCGCCTATGATTAATGCGCCGACAGGGATGGCATCCATCTATTACCTGTAAGTAAATGAGTGCAACATTACACTTGTGGTTTTAATACATGTGATTGATAAATCACAGCTTTGGCTTCCGGCTCGGAAGCCTTGTCCAATCTCAATCCTTGATATTCTTCAAGCGATGCATAATTCATGCCTTTGAAATGCTGATTATGCAGAGCTAAATCATTGAACACATCTTCGGCACTTTCAAATTTCATCGAATTACCATAAGCAAGTGAAATTCCTGCCAAAATTTTCCAAGTTGGACGGGAATTTCGTTTTTCACCTTGGGTCCAACGATCATTGAATGCACCCAATTTGTCCCAACGACTCATCTTCATGCCCATATGACGCTCATTTTCTTTTGTGGTCACAGCAGGTTCAATGAGTTGTACACGGCGATCACTATTTGTGAATGTCCCTTCAACTTCTGCATAGGTTGATGCAGGAAGTACAATGGATGCATTCTGAGTCGTAGCATTGTGATTGCTCGAGATCGCAATGATATGATCAACAGTTGATGCATGTGCTCCAAATTCAGGAAGTCCAACAATGTCTTCTTGAATAGCAATGATCACTTTCACTTGATGTTTCGCAATTCTTTGAGCGAGATTATCTGTATTGACACCTTGATCTTGTGGTCTCAATCCCAATGCAATGGCTCCTGCATGATTGGGCGTGCGATCTGCAAGGCGGAGGAATTCATCAGCAAATAATGGATCGCGATGTTCAGGGAAGTCTATATTATGAGTCTTCACTGTTTCACGTGCAAATTTCACGGTGGCATGTATATCTTCATTGGTACCTTTTGCAGATCCAATGATCATAATTTCAGATGGTTTATAGGCTTTCACAATATCAGCACAAGCTTCCAAAGCTGATTTCCAATCGGTTTGATTACCTTTGATCACAGGCTCCAATACCCGATTGTCATTTACATATGGATATTGCTCAAGTCTTCCTGCATCGCACATCCAATATTCATTGACATGCATATTGGTTCTAGGCTCAATACGTTGTAGCTCATTATCGCGTACACCAAGTTTCACATTGCATCCTCTTGCGCAACCTGGGCAAACAGAATTGGTGAAACTCATTTCCCAAACACGTGAATGAAAGCGGAAATCTATGCTTGTTAATGCACCGACCGGGCAGATATCAATAACATTCATGGAATAAGGGCTATCGAATTCCATTCCGGGGAATGTCTGAATGGTGACATGGTCGCCACGCTGTACAAAAGTAAGAGCGGGTTGTTTTGCAATTTCATCGGCAAAGCGAATGCAACGAGAACAAGAGATGCAACGCTCTCCGTCGAAGAGGACATTTGGTCCCAATGGCACACGCTTGTCTTTATGATTTTTTTGCTCAATAAATCGTGATTTTCCATTGGAATGCTTGAATGCATATTCTTGCAATTTGCATTGTCCGGCTTCATCACAAATGGGGCAATCCAATGGATGATTGATGAGTAAGAATTCCATGATGGCATGTTGGGCATGCTCAGTTCTTTGACCTTGGGTGTCTATAACCATTCCGTCGGCTACCGGTGTGGCGCATGCAATACTGAGTTTTGGACCCCATTGAATGGCAATATTGCCCTCTGTATCAATCTCCGGCTGGCCATCAGGACTCTTTTTGGGAAATCCTACATTGACCAAACACATTCTGCAATTACCCGAAACACTCAATCCCGGATGCCAACAAAAATGGGGAATGGTCTTTTCTGCAAGTAATGCAGCTTCAATAATGGTGGCACCTGCGGCCGCTTCTATTCTCTGTCCATCAATGATGATCTGAGGCATAATTTCATGCTCCAAGTACGGGTCTCAGTTTGTTCAATACTGATAATAGGTTGATATCCAAGGAGATATGTTCATCACATGAATCTTCGGAACTGGGAAAAAACATGCGATGGCTATAATCGTGGTCAAATTACAATTTTTTGGCCAAGCAATACACATGAAATCTTCCACATATAAGCTCATTTTCATCATAATATGCTTTTGAGGCACGATTTAAATCATGACATTGTTAGGTGAGATATGAAAACAATACTCTACTGGTTTAAGCAAGATCTTCGCTTGCACGATATGCAAGGATTATACGCAATTGATTCCCAAAATCGCCTATTACCTATCTATGTCTTCGATCCAAGACAAAACATGCATACTGAATATGGATTTCCCAAAATGGGGAGGAGAAGAATGTGCTTCCTTGAGCAAAGTGTTCTTGCACTTCAACAATATCTTCGATCTTCGGGAAGCGATTTGCTCATTTTCGAAGGAAAGCCCGAAGAGATCATACCGAAACTGATTGATTTATACGCAATACACGCAATTCATACAGAAAAAGACATTGCCCCTGAGGAAATTCAGGTGCAATCAGCAATACAAGAGCAGATACATATTCCAATCATAGAATTTGAGAGCAGAACAGTATTCCAAGAACAAGATTTACCATGGTCCATTCATCAATTACCTCACATGTTCACTGAATTCAGAAAAGGAATAGAAAAACATATCGGTTATGACATAGAAGTTATGCCAATAACGCATCTTCCAACTCTTCCTGAAATAGACTTCACTACACATATTGAACATGTGTGGTCCGGGCCAAAGTACCAGCATTGGAGCCATCACCCAAAATCAGCCATTAGAGCCATTGGTGGAGAATATGAGGGTTTGAAAAGGCTTCACGATTATACATTTGGAACCCATGCAATTGCAACCTATAAAGAAACGAGAAATGGTATGATTGGTGATGCATATTCCTCGAAATTCTCACCATGGTTGGCTACTGGTGCTCTTTCAGCCAGACAAATCATATATGTCATCAATGAATATGAGTCGCAATTTGGAGCCAATGATTCCACCTATTGGATGAAATTTGAGCTCCTATGGCGTGAATTTTTTTATTGGACTTTGAAAAAATATGACAAGAAGTTTTTCTATGCAGGTGGAATCAGAGGTAAAAAGGAGAAGCATTCGTGGAATCAGGAAGTCTTTGATTCTTGGAGATTTGGAGAGACAGCCGATCCATTCGTGAATGCACATATGAAGGAGCTTTATCTCACAGGATTCATGTCAAATCGTGGAAGACAAAATGTGGCAAGTTATCTCATTCATGAATTGCAGCAAGATTGGCGCATTGGTGCTTCTTGGTTCGAGACCACATTGATTGATTATGATGTTGCAAGCAATTGGGGGAATTGGATGTATTTGGCAGGAGTAGGGAATGATCCAAGACAGGACAGAGTGTTCAATACCAAAAAACAAGCTGAAATGTATGATCCTCAAGGCGTATATCAAGATCTATGGATAGATGAACTTATGGCGAAAAATGACTACTGATGCGGATTTCTCGCGTAT
>JALRFC010000215.1 GCA_023253875.1 Candidatus Kapaibacterium sp. | reverse complement strand
ATATGATTCGCTTTTTGGATTCCCTCTTGCATTCTAAGCCCTGTGATTGATATCGGGCCTGTCCTACGCAATATCATACCGAATATTCCACCTGAGAGGAATAAGATCAGAATGATTATTTCTTGTTTTGTATATCCAAATGCAGATTGCAAAAACAATTGCAATTTCTCTTTTGCGGACATTTTCTGCATATGTACTCCCCTGAATCAATATTCTTTTTACCCTGAAAATGCTCCCTTCATTTTCTCAAAAAATGCTGTTTTTTTTGTTGAGTCCGAAGCGTCTTCTCTAAAATCTCTCAATGGATTGATATGATCTGATTGAGCAAGATCCTTCAAGATATTCTTTTCATTGGCATTCAGTGAGGTTGGAACATGGACATTTACATGGACATGTTGATGTCCTCTTCCACTTGACTGCAAATGTTTGATTCCTTTTTCTTTCAGTGTAATGACGGTTCCGGGTTGAGTACCGGCTTTGATTGTAATTTCTTCAAATCCATAGAGTGTAGGGACCTCAACTTTGGCTCCCAAAGCTGCTTCGGGAAAGCTCACCACCAATTCAAACAGTATATCATCTTGCTCACGAATGAAATGCGCATGTTCCTTTTCTTCAATCATGATGAGCACATCACCGGATTGTCCACCTCTTCTACCTGCATTTCCTTTGCCACGCAATGGTATATAATTTCCTTCACTGACTCCCGCAGGAATATCCACTGTTTCAGTGCTTTCACCTGCATTTCGTCCTTCACCATTACATGCATTGCAAAGATCTTTGATGATTTTGCCGGAACCCGAGCAATTGGCACATGGTGCGATATTCACGAATTGACCAAACATGGATCTTGAAATTTGTCGAACTTCTCCGGCACCATTGCATGCAGAACAAGTGGAATAACCGGATCCACCTTTGGCACCGGTTCCCGAACATGTTTCACAAGTACAAAACTTTTTGATTTTCAATGTTTTGGAAACACCTTTTGCAATTTCCTCCAATGTCAATTGCATGCGAACCCGCATATCTTGACCCGGTTGTCCCATAGAAGGCGACCTTCTCTGTTGTCCGCCACCGAAGAATTCATCAAAGATAGAACCACCTGCACCACCGCCGAAGAATTGATTGAAGACATTGAACACATCATTCATGTTTTGCGAAGAATGGAAATCTTGTCCACTCCGCATCGCATCATGTCCAAAACGATCATATCGAGCGCGTTTATTATCATCACTCAATACCTCAAATGCTTCTGTGGCTTCCTTAAACTTTTCTTCCGCTTCTTTATTGTCCGGATTTCGATCCGGATGATATTGAAGTGCTAGTTTGCGATAGGCTGATTTGATTTCATCCGCACCGGCTTGTTTGCCTATGCCAAGGACTTCATAATAATCTCTTTTGCTCATATTGGTCTTTTTATGATTACTCGGGATTTCCCGCTGATGTAACAACTTTTGTGTGGCGAATCACTTTTTCACGCAATGTATAACCGCGTTGAATTTCCTGAAGGATATGTCCTTCAGGTGCATCATTTGATGGCATATGAGCCAAGGCTTCATGAATTTCCACATTGAATGGTTCACCGGGGGCAGTTTCGATTGGAAATACACCTGCATCTTCAAAAATCTTGATGGCTTTGGCATAAATCATCTCAACACCTTTCAAGAATCCTGCCGAATCGGAAGATTTTTTGGCTGCCTCCAAAGCAGTATGTAGATCATCCACAACCGGCAACATCTTCAGAATCAAATGTTCATTGGCAAATTCAATCAAGTCTTGCTTTTCTTTCATGGTTCTTCTGCGATAATTTTCGAATTCCGCAGATTTTCTCAGTAATTGATCTCGAAAATCATCTCTCTCTTTCTCCGCCCGTTCAAGATCACTCAATTCATCTCCCGAATAATCCATAGATGCATCATTGAGCGTTTGATCTTCCATTTCTTCATTATGTTCTTGACTCATTCTTCTATACCTTGAAAAGACTCTTTTGGCTTTTTTTTAACAAATTTACGCTTATTTAAGCCGAAAAACAGGCCGAAATGACGATAATTTTCTACATTCATTTTAATTCGGTATGATTTTCCGAGATTTCATTTGGATTTTGGACTTTCATTGTCGAATTTTAAGTAAATTTGCCATAGTGAATACAATCAATGATGATTGCCAAATGGGCAAAAATAAGGACTGAATGAAGAAAGAAATTTTAATATCCTCCACATTGAATGAAACAAGAATTGCAATCACTGAACAGGGTGAATTAGCAGAATTGTTTGTAGAAGTTCCTGAAAAGGAACGCTATGTTGGGAATGTGTATATGGGTCGTGTCGAGAAAATCATTCAAGGGATGAATGCTGCATTCGTGGATATCGGTTTGAATCAAGGAGCATTTCTCCATTTCTCTGATGTGGACTCCTCACTTGAAGAATCATTCAGCACTGATGATGAAGATGAAGATGAAATTCCAAAGCAACAAGCAAAGCAAATAGATAAGCCTGACAAAGGATTTATCCGTATGGATTTTGCGCCACCACATGGCGTGCATATTCCACCATCTGATATTGTTGAAGCTGATATTCAAGAAATGATTGCTGAAATGTTGGATAAACCAACCGTAGGCAAACCATTGGGATTCAAAGCATTTCTTGAGACATTGAAAGCATCTCAGTTGACTCCGGTTATGGAAGATAAGCCTGCAATCTCAGATGCTGCGGCTATTGCCCTTCGAATCAAAAAAATGCCTGAAAAGCAGGGCAATGCCAAACCGCTCCCTACATTCAGCACCAAGAGAAGTGGCACAATAAGCATCAATTTGCAACCGAAACAAACAATCATTGTGCAAGTTGTTCGGGAAGGATATTCTTCAAAAGGAGTCCGAGTAACCACAAAAATCGGTCTTCCCGGAAGATATATGGTTCTGCTTCCATTTGAACAATTGGTGGGTGTTTCTAAAAAGATCCCTTCACTGAAAGAACGCAAAAGACTTCGTTCCATCGCAAAAGGATTTGTTCCCAATGGCATCGGCTGCATCATTCGAACAGCAGCAGAAGATAGATCTGACATTGAATTGCAGAGAGATTGGGCATTGCTTATGGAGCAGTGGCGTGAAATGGAAGCAAATGTCATGAAGGCAAAAGCTCCTTCCCTACTCTATCGTGATAAAAGTTTGGCAGGAAGCGTTATTAGAGATTTATTCTCGGAAGATGTGCAAAGAGTGGTGTTTGACTCCATGCATCAGCATAAAGAAACCATGAATTATCTCGGAATTGCGGACCCGGACTTACAGGCCAAGATTGCTTTATATCAAGGCAAGAAGCCATTATTCGATTATTTCGGGATTGAAAAGTCCATACGCGAAACCTATGAGCGCACCGTCAAATTACCAAGTGGCGGATCAATCGTCATTGATCAAACCGAAGCATTGCATGTGATTGATGTCAATAGTGGTCGCTCATC
>JALRFC010000214.1 GCA_023253875.1 Candidatus Kapaibacterium sp. | reverse complement strand
TGTTGAATTGAGGAAAAAAGTGGGGATGGTATTTCAAAAATCGATACCATTTCCCAAATCCATATATGAGAATGTCGCTTATGGTCTTCGACTCAATCATAATCCTCCAATATCAGAAGTAGATGAAATCGTTGAGAATAGTCTGAAGAAAGCTGCATTATGGGATGAAGTCAAGGATCGTTTACATGATTCGGCAACAGGTCTTTCAGGTGGACAACAACAGCGTTTATGCATTGCAAGAGCAGTGGCTGTCAACCCTGAAATCCTTCTCATGGATGAACCATGTTCAGCTCTTGACCCAATTTCC
Source organism: Candidatus Kapaibacterium sp. (assembly GCA_023253875.1). GTDB lineage: Bacteria > Bacteroidota > Ignavibacteria > Kapaibacteriales > UBA961 > UBA961. The sequence goes on along the minus strand of JALRFC010000214.1, from coordinate 3,149 downwards.
ACAGCTAAAATTGAAGAACTCATTGAAGAGTTGAAAGATACATATACGATAGTGATTGTGACGCATAATATGCAACAGGCTGCCAGAGTGAGCGATGCAACCGGTTTTTTCTATATGGGAGATCTGGTTGAATTCGACAAAACAAGAACACTCTTTACAAGTCCATCCAAAAAGGCAACCGAAGATTATATCACCGGCCGATTTGGATAAACTCATTTATCGTAGTTTTGCAGAGCATTAAGAGGAGAAAATACACTATGCATCGTTCATTTGAAGATGATTTAGACAAATTGCGCACCAGACTGATCCGTATGGGAAGTTTGGTTGAAGAACAAGTAGAATTCGCATTCAAAGCTTTATTGGAATGTAATGAAGGTCTTGCACGACTTGTCATTGAACGCGATGACAAAGTAGATAAACTCGATATCAAAATTGATAAACAATGTCAACGCATTTTTGCACTTCAACAGCCCGTTGCAAGTGATTTGCGATTACTTCTTGCATCAATCAAAATCAATAATGAATTGGAACGCATCGGTGATATGGCGACCAATATTTCCTATCCTGTTCTGGATGATCCATCAATCTGCAACTTGGTCAAAGAATTTGGCTTGGATAAAATCACCACCGCCGCTTATACTATGGTCAAAGCATCACTTGATGCTTTTGTAAATAATGATGCAGATCTTGCAAAACATATTCTTCCTACCGATAATACCGTTGATGGATTAGAACGTCAATTCAAGGCTGATATCATTGCATTGATGAAGGAAAAACCCGAGATTATTTCTCAAGGTGTTGAACTCATTTCGATTTTGAGCAATATAGAACGCATGGCGGATCATGCTACAAATATCGCTGAAAATGTGATTTTCCTCTTTGAAGCCAAGATGGTTAGACATAGACATCTCGAAGATGATGCAAATGCAGGGGATGATCAGGGGTGATTGCGTGCATTCTATGTACTTGACACGATATTGATTTTGTATCTTTGCACATCATTTTTCTGGATGTTTTCGTGCAAAAGACAAAAGCAATCATACTCGCAGGTGGAAGTGGATCTCGATTATATCCCTTGACTTCCATCATGAGCAAGCAATTACAGCCCGTTTATGATAAGCCAATGATTTATTATCCATTGGCAACTCTCATGCTTGCCGGTATTCAAGATATCCTTATCATTACAACGCCACATGATGCTCCTCATTTCCATCAATTACTCAAAGATGGTTCTCAGTGGGGAATATCAATTCAATATGTAGAACAAGCAGCTCCAAAAGGCATTGCTGAAGCATTTCTCTATGGGAAAGAATTCATCGGAAATGATCAAGTATGTCTTATTCTTGGAGATAATTTATTTTATGGGAAATTGGATTTTCTGCGTCAAGCCATAGCCAATAATCAGGGAGCCACCATATTTGGATATCCAGTTCAAGATCCGGAACGATATGGAGTAGTTGAATTCAATGCTGATGGGTCAGTCATCAGCATCGAAGAAAAACCCAAAACACCAAAGTCACAATATGCAATCCCAGGTTTATATGTCTTTAACAATGAAGTGATTTCCATAGCGGAACAACTTCAGCCGAGTCAAAGAGGCGAATTGGAAATCACCGATGTTCAGAACGTATATTTACAAAGAAAACAATTACAAGTAGAAAAAATGGGAAGGGGAATCGCTTGGCTAGATACCGGGACTCCGGAGAGTTTACTTGAAGCAGGTGAATTTATCCATGCAATCGAAAAAAGACAAAATCTCAAAATTGCATGTCTCGAAGAAATTGCACTGAGAATGAATTTCATAGACATGAAACGCTATGAAAGATTGCTTGAAACATTACCACATTCATCCTATCGAGAATATTGCAATAGAGTATTGCAAGAATATCTTCCATCATGATGTGCACTGCATGAACATGGAGAAATACTCTCAACATAGAACTTTGCAACTTTCTTCACCCTTGCAATATGTTCGTTCTGTAGGACCCAAAAGAGCAGAAGCCTTTTCTTCCATGGGTCTACACACAGTAAAGGACTTACTTGGGTATATACCTTATGCCTATATTGATCGAACATCAATTCATACTTTATCAGACATTCTTACTCGCTTACGCAATGAAGAATTGCATGATTCACCGACAGTGAATGCTTTTTCTGATATTTCCATCAAATCAGAATATACCATCACAGCAAAAATTATTTCCATTAAGGAACGAAAATTCGGAGCAGGTGGAAAAAGAGCAATGCTGATTGCCACAATACGCGATGATTCAGGAATCAGCGCTGATTGTGTATTTTTCAATATGGTTCCATACTTTAAAACCCTTTTGACCATAGATGCATTGGTCAATGTGAGTGGGATTCCCGATTATGATCCCAAATGGAGGAAACTCAGTTTTCAACATCCAGATATCATGGTCTTGGATGAAGAAGAAAAAGAAGAATTTTTGAAAGGTGTCATTCTCCCCAAATATCGTCTGACCCAAAGTTTGAAGAATGCACATATTTCTTTGAAAATCATGCGCAATATCATAGATGTCATACGACATGAATTGCAGGAAGAATTTCCGGAAACTCTTCCCCAAGGCATTCTGGATTCATATCATTTCATGTCTAAACATACATCATTGATGTCATTGCATGCACCTGCAAATCAAACCCAATTGTCTTTGGCAAGAGAACGCTTGAAATATGAGGAGCTATTGTATTTTCAATTATTTCTCGAATCAAAACGATCAGTCGTTCATCTGTCGGAAAAGGGACCTCGTTTTCCCCAGAAAAGTGCTCTGGCAAGACAGATTCATGAATCATTGCCATTTAGTCTTACCCAAGATCAAATTCAAGCTCTATGGGATATTTCCAATGATATCACTTCAGGGAGACCAATGAATAGACTCCTTCAGGGTGATGTTGGAAGCGGAAAAACAATTATTGCATTATTGACAATGATACAAGCAGTGGATGCTGGTTATCAAGCTGTCATCATGGCTCCAACAGAGATTCTTGCAGAACAACATGCACGCTCATTCGCAACATTGCTGAAACCATTCAATGTGAATATCGTTCAATTGCTCGGAGGTCAAACCACCTCTGAAAGGAAAGCAATTGTGCAATCCATTGAACAAGGCGAGGCTCAAATCATCATTGGT
>JALRFC010000213.1 GCA_023253875.1 Candidatus Kapaibacterium sp. | reverse complement strand
TGAAAGACAAGACTGTTTTGCCTACATCACTCAAAATGGAAATGCGTGAGATCAATGATCACAATATCGTTGATGAAGAGGGAAGAACAATCATGCATCATGCAGCCATCAATGGGAATAGTACATTTATCATGAGTCTCATACGCCGTAATATCTCTGCGGCAGTAAAAGATAATATCAATAGAACCCCTCTTATGTATGCTATACTGTCTGGAGATGAACCATCTGTCAATGTACTCATGAATCATGGATATGATATCCATGAAGTAGATGAGATGAATAATTCATTGTTTGTCCTCGCATATTGGATGGAGATGTATGAAGTTGCACTACGTTTAGTGCATGAAGGAGCAGATGACAGGAATCTGTTGCAAGGACGTGTGGAATAGAAAATATAGGGGGAATTCATCCGATATGATGTCGCGGGGAGACGCACTATTGGATATGAAGAAGGGGTAAGTTTCGAAGCTTACCCCTTTTTATGTTTGAATAGTATTATGCCTTCAAATGAGGAAATCGCTTTCTTATGATTGGTGAAGCCAAATCCCAAGCAGTCTCCCCTAGTATTGTATAGGCATATTTGTCGGCACCATATTCCAAGAGGAATTTGATGCTGTGTATTTGTTCATGTATTGTGGCAAGATGTAATGGAGAAATATTATCCTCAGATGGCATATTAGGATCTGCATCCATGTGTAAAAGAGTCTTTACTGCATTCGAATTCTCTCCGGCAATGGCAATGTGCAGGCATGACCATGCATGCTCATCTTTATCCTGAGCAGATATATCACCACCTAAAGAGATGATATGTTGTATGATATCATTGCTTCCGCCGAATGAAGCAAACATAAGAGGAGTTTTTGTGGAATCACCTTGATCATTGATGTCAACCCCATGCTCAATGAAAAAATCAACATAACTTGGGTTGCTGACCATGCCGGCATAATGAATGGGTTTAAGTCCTTTTTCATTGAGAGTATGGATGTCTCCGCAATAATCATATAATGTTCGTAACACATTCAATCTTCTATTACGAACTGCATAATGCATGGCTGACTCTCCATCTTCAGCCAAGGCATTCATATTTGCTTTGACACTAGCACAAGCTTTAATGATTGGCAGTGTCAATTCATCAGTAATACTCAAATTGAGTAGAAGCTGTGTACATTCTTCCGGTGAATACAATTTAGATCTGATGAGTGAAGCATGTGAAAAGTTCATGATGATGTCCTATAAAATGGTAAATACCCTGATGGTGAAACAAGTATGGGTTGGCTATAACGAGAAGAAGTGTTGAATATTGTATTATTTCTTCACATATATTATTACAATCTTAAATAAAAACACAATAGATCATACATAGATATATTCTGGATGTTCAAGGCTGGAGCGAAATATGAATTAAAAAGGGAAGAAAGAGAGTTAAAAATTTATTTTATTTTTTTCTTGCACCGTATTATATAATGTGTTAAATTTGTTCTGCCTTTGGGAAAAGGTGTCACTTTTAGTGATAAGTGATTGGGTTATTGAAGTGAATATGGAATGTATATAGGGATATATGCATCATATATGTACCGGGGATCCTTGAGATCGCGGGACTCAGAACATGGAAGTAATTAATTTTTTTTTAAATATTTAATGGAGTACTATTATGAAAAAACAACAAGGTGTTTACACCATCTCAGCAACAGATGTAGCAAAATCTGACGCATGTCAGTTCATCGGAAAATCAACTCTTGAGGAGTTGGATAACAGAATTAGAGTCATACCTTTTGACGATCCACAGCTTGAAATGCTAAAGCATTTAGGGCTACAATTCGAGAGGAAATATTTGCTTTCGAAGATACAGGAGGGCAAAAGTGTGGGGATCATTCATTCGGTCGGAGCAGCTCAGGGTAGTCTAATTCCAGGCGCTGTTGTCTATCTGAATGTAGAAGATGCTTTGGCAGCCAGACCTGATATTATTTATCAAGCTGAACTTAAGAAACAGATCACACCAGATAAAATACTCCTCGGAAGAATAGACTTTTTGGAACTAGATCAATATGGAGTATACATGGTGGTTGACACTAAGCTATCAAATGAAACCAAAGTCGGTTCTGTTCTTCAAATAGCCATGTATTCTGAATTAATTGAACATTATACCGGTCAAAAGCCAGAGTATATGGCAATTCAGAAATATGATGATACAAGGGATTGGTTCCGTGTTGACGATTTTCGATCAAAATATGAAAAGTCGAAAAAGAGATTGCTTGATGCAATTGATCAATATGAAATTGATGCGCGAACATTCGTTGGAGTGGATAGAATATATGTTGATGTTCCAGAACCAAACGCACATTGCATTACATGTAAGTACAAAGCAACATGTCAAGAGAAAAGAGAAGAGGATAGAAGCTTGTCATTGATTGCCAATATCAGACAATCACACAAGGATGCTTTTGAAGAAAATGGAGTCGTAACAATAGATGAAGTTGCTGCATTTTCTGAACAATCCTTAGATGCCCAAATTGGGACAAGGCCATTGCGGATCATTGAAAGAATGAAAGAGCTTATCAAACAAGCATCACTACAAGTAGCGACAGAGGAAAATCAGAATAATCTAAATACTGAAGTAGCAATGGAATATAAACCAGCAAGTCATTTGGAGGGACTAAATGCACTTCCTATGCCTAGCAAAGATGATGTTTTTCTTGACTTTGAAAAAGACAAGTTTTCAGTTGAAGATGGACTGATCTATTTGACAGGTTACATCCACCATGGAAATTATACAAAACTTTGGTCAAGGAATCAAGATGAAGAAAGAAGAAATTTCTATACATTGATTGAATTCTTGAAACATGTGACCCGATGGACCCCTGGATACTCATTCATTGACTTATCACCAATGGAAGATCCAGACAATTCCGGATTGAAAAGAGTAGCATGTAACATCACATATAATGGACCACGTATTTATGCATACTCTCATGCAGAGAAGACAAATCTTCGTCATCTCTCTGAAAAATATGGAGAAAAAGAGTTCATAGATTTTCTTGTCAAAGCTAAAGTGATCATTGATTTACGTAATGTATTGATCAATACGATGTATTTAGGACTGCGTGGCTATGGATTGAAAGAAATTGAAAAATACATGACACATAGAACAGGATTCAGAAGAAATATTCCATTAGAGATAGCTGTAAAAAGTCGTATTAGTATTGAAATAGCACTTGCAAAGAAAGAGTCTATTGATTCATTGACATATCAAGATCAACAAACTCAACAAGATGTCTCAGTAATGGATCAAGTTGAAGGTTATAATGAGGATGATTGTAGATCTTTGATAGTATTACGCGATATACTTAATGAGGATTTTGATTCTTTATCTCAAACACTAGGAATTTCAAGACCAATTTTTGAGATTATGCAAAGTAATATAAATTATGTTGACCCTAGACAAAGACAGCCGGGATATGATCAACAATTACTTAATGAT
>JALRFC010000212.1 GCA_023253875.1 Candidatus Kapaibacterium sp. | reverse complement strand
CAATGGAATCCGGAAGTGAAGTCTGGAGCGCTCCATACTTTGATACCGGTGGTGGCGAGATATGGATGAAAACGCTTTCAATTCCAATCAAGAACAATGGAAAGATTGTGGCTATTGCGACAACTGATATGAGATTGTGAATATTGCAATAATTCAATTGTAGTGAATCAATAGTATGATAGTGACTATCTTAACAAGAAGGTGCCACTGACTATCGGCTTTCCATCTTGACTCAGAACATAGAGGAATGAACCACTTTCCAATGCTAATCCATCATCTCCAATTCCATTCCATTGTATATGGTATAGATTTGGCTCGAGTGATATTCCTTCAGATAGCGTTTTCCTACGTATTCCTTTATTGTCATAGATATTGAGATCATATTGACCAACTTGCTTGATATCCAGTGGAAAGATCATGGAGCCATTCGAGGGATTTGGATAGGGTTCATTGCGGAGATATTCATCATTCCAGAACATTGCAATGCCGGTGCTCAGGCTATCATAACACTTATTCACGGGTATGGTATAGGTTGCAGCCACATCCTTATTCTTTCTGTTTCCGGTTTCATTTTTTGGGAGATATGCTCGAACATATTCAACCTGTATTTGATTTGGTTGAACGCGAATGCGCATATGTCCCGAATTGGGTAAAATCTCACCATTCACATAGCCATAGTCTTTTGCGGAATTCACACCGGAGAAATTAGGATGACTTGGCTGTGGACATTCCTGATAAATCAAACAATCCATTTCTTGTTTTGCGAAAAAGTGATCATGTCCATGGAAGAAAATGGTCGCTTTATGTTCGCGTAATAAGTCTTTGATGGGTTTATACCAGCCCGGTCTATTGTTCTCAAATCCTCTTGTACCATCCAGATTATTTCCACCCCATTCGTATAAAGATGCAAATTCAATTCCACCTCTGCCCAATGGATCTCCACCGACCAATTGATGTGCCATGATGAACTTGAATGGGGAAGTACTTTTCTCGAGTGAACGCTTCAACCATTCATATTGATCTTTGCCTAAAGTCCATCTCCAACCATTTAAACTATCCGGTTTGGGATTGGTATACCAATATGGATCAAGAATGAAGAATTGAGCATCACCCCATGAGAAAGAATAATAATTATGTCTTTTTCCGACATATGGATGTTCAATCGTATCACCCGAATAAAAATCATTTGGATAGGGATTCATGAAAAAGCGTTTGCGTTCATTTGTGGACCATACCGCGAAATTCTCGCCTCCATTCTTCAAGTTCCAACCTGCTTCTCCTTCATGATTTCCGAGTGCGATGAATAGTGGGACAGAATGATTGATCTTTTCATAGTAAGAGCGTAACAAATTGCAACGATACAAAATGGTATCCTTCGTGACCACCTTTTGTGCATTTCCCAGTTTATCGGTCATCAAGATATCGCCCAAATCGAACATCAGATCAGGCATATCAGTCAATTGATTCTGCAGACATAGAGCATAGAGTGCAGTATCACTTTGCACATCCAAATGCGGGTCTGCTTGCACAACGAATGTGAATTGTTCACCGGGTTTTCTTGCAGTGCGGAATAGTCGTGTTGGTTGAGACAATATCTCACTTGAAGCTGTATCTTTTGCATATTCCACAACATAGGAATATTCTTGAGAAGCACTCAAACCCTCTATCATCATCTCCAAAGGTTCGAGTTTCTTTGCCTGTCGCCAAGCGATTGATTGATCTCTGATGAATGCAGAAGTTCCATATTTTACTCTTGCATAAACATCTTGATCGAATGATATTGAAACCGTGATTGAATTTGTTGTCGGTCTGCCAATAATTTCAGACCGAACCACGGATTGAGCAAATAGGGAAATGCTTGAAATGCTCAGATATAGAATGATGATAATTGATTTCATGTAGTGTCGGATTCAATGAATTAGTGAATGATAAATATTGACCGAGAGGTGCTTGCATGTAAGTTCTTTGTGACAAGCATATATTTCCCACTTGGAATATGTTGAGTTTCAATAGTAGACCCCATCGAAAGAGCAACGGTCTTCCCATACATGTCGATCAATGAACTCTGTGAATCTGCCAATACATTATTCAAAGTTATCACCGCATCATAGACTGATGATTCTTGTATGGGTTCATTGGAAATATGATCCTCTATTCCGGTTGTTCCACCAACAGTATAAGAGAAAGCAATGTCTCGATTATGTGGTCCTGCGATGGCTGTATCTGCAGGAAGCCAAGCGTTTACATAATCAACTTTCACGCCTTCCGGAGATACAGTCACTGTCAGATGTCCGGATCCTGCGAGGGTATCCGAAACATAGGCATCGGCATTTGCGAGTTTCCCGATTTCATAGGTGGAGTCCGATGGCATGGGGCATTCCTGATAAGTCACGCCATCAAGCACTTCATGTGCAAATAAGTGATCATGGCCTTGGAAGAATATATTCACTCCATTATCCACGAACAATTGGTGAATCGGTTTTCCCCAATTTGGTCTATACTTATCGAATTGATAAACTCCTTTCGAATCATTGCCACCCCATTCGAACAATTTTGCATTTGTGATTGCTCCTCTACCTTGACCTCGCACATGATGAGCGAATACAAATTTGTATTTGGAAGAGCTTTCTTCAAGCGTCTTTTTTAACCAAGAGTATTGAGGATAACCAAGGCTCCAATTCCAATTTTGGGGCTTTGCAGATGTATCGCATTGATCACGATAGACATCCAACACAACAAATAGGGCATCCCCCCAAGTCCATGCATAATAATTTTCGGGTGTTCCAATTCCATATGCTTCTTCATTGGTATTTCCTGAGTAGAAACTATTGGGATAGGGATTGGGATAATAGAATTTTCTCCAAAGCGTTCCCCAAACAGCAATATTTGCTCCCGGATTCTGCAAAAGATAATAATCCATTTCACCTTCATGATTTCCTAAGCAGAAATAGAAAGGAATCGAATGACAGATATTTCCAAGAAAAGGGCGATAATCAAGATGTAATTCTTGTAATTCTTTAGAGGTGGTCGTAAACGGTGTATGGTCATCACCAAATGTATCGCCAAGTGAAAGCATGAAATCCGGTTTTTCGGCTGCTTGATTTGCAAGACAGATTTGATAGAGACTTCTTACACCTTTTTTATCATAAAGATGTTCATCTGCTTCGATAGTGAATTTGAATGTACTTCCTTTTGCCCTTTGTGTATGGAAGGTATATTCAGGGGTCACGGAAAATGATGAACCATTCCCTTTATATTGTATGCGATAATAGTAACGCGTATTTGGCTGAAGCCCTGTAAGATCCAATTCAAAAGGTATACCTGCCTCTCCTTGGACTGTTCTGGACGTATTTGCATAGATTCCGGGTGATGTCCCATACTCTGCATACCAATCCATTGTTTTGTCAACCATGACACTTGCAGTAATGGATGTGTCTGTTGGTCTTCCAAGAATAATATTTGGAGTTTGGGACATTACT
>JALRFC010000211.1 GCA_023253875.1 Candidatus Kapaibacterium sp. | reverse complement strand
GTTTATGTCTGCAAGAATGAATCCGGATGCCCCCACAAGATATTATTATCTATGGGCACAAGAATCTGAAACACATCGCTGGGAAGCACAACCTTATAATCAGGGTCTTCCCTGGCAATGGCATAAAGTGGATTCCACTAATGCTTCTAAAGGTCGCTATTATGGATTCTTCTGGCGAGAAATGCCCGATCTCAATTTTGATCTTCCGATAGTTCGTAAGACAATGATAGACAATGCCATATTCTGGCTTCAAGAAGTAGGTATTGATGGATTTCGACTTGATGCCGCTCAGCATGTTTATGAACTCAATGAACATCATAAAAGCATTGCATGGTGGGAGGAATTTCGGAGAGCTGTGGAATCAGTGAAAAAGGATGTCTATCTCGTCGGTGAAATCGTGAATGCCGATTCAATCGTAACAGGATATTTTTCCGGTTTGAAAGCGAATTTTCATTTCGATTTGGGAAAGCAGATTCTTTCACTACTCAAAGAAGAAAAAGCACCATCGAATTTCATCGAGAATTTATCGGCTTCTATTGCTCATCATAAAGCAAAGAGAAGCGATTGTATCGATGCTATATTTCTTACCAATCATGATCAAGATCGCATCATGAGTGAATTATCAGGAAATGAAGCAAAAGCTCGACTTGCAGCATCCATTTTACTCACTTTACCTGGTCAACCTTATCTATACTATGGCGAAGAAATCGGCATGCTCGGTAAAAAACCTGATGAGGCAATCAGAGAGCCGATTTTATGGACAGATCATGGCAAGGATTTATACACTACTACATGGGAAAAATTGCGATTCAATCTCGATGAAAAGAATTCCGTGGAGTCGCAAAAGAAGAATCCTAACTCTTTATATCATCACTATAAAGAACTCATTGCGCTTAGACATTCATCAGTTGATTTACATTCAGGTGATATCCAAACCATTGATTTGAACGATGATGTATTGGCATATGTAAGAGGTAATATGCTCATCGTACATAATCTTACTTCCAAGAATATTTCATTGAATATTCCTCAGAACTATGTCTTCATAAACATGTTTACTTATTCGCCAAGAAAGATTTGGGATACTGTACTTTCTGGCTATTCTACAGCAATATTTAAGAATACATAAAGGATCAATATGAGACATTTCCTGTATTTGATATCATATTTTGTTCTAGCTTTTTCTCAAGTATTTGCTCAAGATACTTTCTCAATAGTATGTGCTGATTCCACTACTCGCGAAGTGGGCAGTGCCGGCGCATCTTGTTTGGATTTGATTGCTTTTGGCATTCAGGATGCCTCATTTCTTGGTCAATTATTTCCTGATACCGGAGCCGTGAATACGCAGGCGATGTATAATCCGCAAAATCAACAAAGAGTGGCAGAGCGCATGAAAACAAGTGATACACCCGAACAAATTGCCACTTGGGTCTATGAAAATGATGTGGAAGACAATCCGGATATCAGACAATATGGTTTTGTGAAATTCATGGGAGCATCGGCTCAGTCGGCGGGTTTTACGGGTCAATCCTGCATTGATTATAAAAATCATGTGACAGGCGTGATTGATGGCATTGCATATGCGATTCAAGGTAATATTCTGAGCGGTCAGCATGTATTGGATTCCATGGAAGCTCGTTTCAAAAGAGCAAAAGGAACATTGGCTTGTCGTATGATGGAGGCAATGCAAGGTGCAAATTCAATCGGGGCAGATACGCGCTGTGAACCTAATGGCACTTCTTCTCTCTTCGCGTTTTTAAAGGTGGCCAAACCAACAGATAAAGCAAATAAACCCTATATCACTTTGTCCGTGCTAACTTCCAATGGCGAAAGAGAAGAACCAATCAATGAATTACAAAGACAATTCGATCTCTCTTATGCATGCTCAACCGTGAATGTGAAAGAAGAAGTAGAGAATGCACTATATCCAAATCCAACAAGTGGCATCATCAATTTTTCCATTCCTCAAAAAGATGTCAAACTTCATGATGCAAAAGGGAATCTCATCATGAATCTCAAAGGTCCTATGCAAACCATCGATTGTTCGAGTTTATCAAACGGAGTCTATTCAATTCACACACAAACCTTGAAAGGGAGTGTGATTATTCATAAATAATTTTGTTTTCAATATGAGTGAATTTTTAATTTATCAATCAGGTGAGAATCAAATTGAAGTAATGGTTCAATTTGAAAATGATACAGTATGGCTTAATCGACAACAATTGGCAGTTTTGTTTGACCGTGACATCAAAACTGTCGGAAAACACCTAAATAATATTTTCAAAGAGGGTGAATTAGATAAAACATCAACTGTCGCAAAATTTGCGACAGTTCAAAAAGAAGGAGGTCGACTAATTCAACGAGAAATTGAATTTTACAATCTTGATGTTATTATTTCAGTTGGATACAGAGTTAATTCAAAACAAGGAATAATATTTCGAAAATGGGCAACTGCACGACTAAAGGAGTACTTGATAAATGGTTACTCGATAAATCAATACCGCTTACAACAAAAACAGCAAGAGGTAGAATTTTTACGAACGGGAATAAGAATTGTAAGTAGAACTATTAAGGATAATTTCCAAGATGAACAGAAAAGAGTATTTCTTCAATTCGCCAACGGGCTATTGCTACTAGATGATTATGATCATGAATCATTGGATAGAATTGGTAATACATTTAGAGAAACAGTATATCCAACTTATGAAGAGTATACTGAGCTTATTAATGACATGAATAAATCAATTGATTCCAAAGTATTCGCTCAACCTAAAGATGATAGTTTTTTACAGTTCAATAAATCAGATAAAGCAAAGTATTGAAAATATCGACCTTTATCCTTCAATTGAGGAAAAAGCTGCCAACTTACTTTACTTCATAACGAAAAACCACTCCTTTGTAGATGGGAATAAGCGAATTGCTGCTGCTTGCTTTTTGTATTTTCTTCAACAAAACAATTCCCTGTATAATGAAAATGGAATTCCAATAATAACTAATGAAACTTTGGCAATGCTTACATTATACATAGCAAACAGCAAGAGTAATGAAAAGGAAGTTGTGAATCGACTCACTATAAGTGTATTAAACAGAAATAGTTAGTGATTGTATTTTACTTCATGATGCAAAAGGAAATCTCATCATGAATCTCAAAGGACCGCTACAAACAATCGATTGTTCGGGTCTTTCGAATGGAGTCTATTCAATGCACACACTAACCTTGAAAGGGAGTGTGATTATTCATAAATAATAGGAGGCTACATGTTTAAGAAGATGTTAATCGGGATGTGTATGGGAATTGCTTGCATGACAGTGACAATACATGCACAAACACAAATGGAAATGAATGCAGATGCATATGATGCATACATGAAGGCTGATAAAGAACTAAATTTGGTGTACAAACAGGTTATGTCAGCTCTCAATGAACAAGAAAAAGCATCATTGAAGAGTACGCAAAAAAAGTGGATTTCTCGAAAAGAATCCACGTGCAAAAAAGAGTCAGCAGATGGTGGAAGCATGGCATCAA
>JALRFC010000210.1 GCA_023253875.1 Candidatus Kapaibacterium sp. | reverse complement strand
AGGCACTGCAGAGGGCGTTATTGCGGCAATCGCAAAACGCAATCCCATGCTCGTGATACATGTGTTTTGCGCAATCAATGAAATTGAAAAAGCAATGCGTGAATGGAAAAAAAATGGATATGTACCCATTTCTGCACAAGCGCTCGATATGTTTCCCGGAACTCCTACGCTTGAAACGATTGTGGTGCTAAAACCAATTAGATGATAATATCAGAATCGTAATGGAATTTGGGCTTCATTTTTTCCTATGAATAAACCCAAGCCATCACCCTTGATATTCCATTGAATACCACTTTCAGAACCACCAAAAATACCATCAAATCCTTCCCCCAAGTATTGGGTGTCTATATAAGACTTCCATGCTTTGTCAAAAGTACGAATGATGAGCTTTGAACTTGCATATGACGATAGAACATCAGCAATTGACTGACCTGGATCGACATACAGATATACAATGAACTCTGAGCGATGAGGTTTATTATTGGCAGGTAGATATTTCTTAAATCCTCCTCCATAAAAATAGAATACGGAGTCTTCTCTCGTTCCAATCTCTCTTTCAAATAATTCCCTGACTTCAAGAGTAAATGTATTCTCGGTACTTATACTCAATAGCCATGTTTCATTCGGCTTCACTACCGATTCAGTTTCAAATGATGCTTTAAGATATTCTCTGCCCCAAAAGAGTACGCGATTTTGTGTATCAATGCTAGAACGTATCAGAGTAGTTGTTGGATACATAGGGATCTTGGTATTCGCATGTATACTCAAATCTTTCCATGTGGCCTGTAATTCATATGAAGAACCCATTTTCCCTTTGATTGGTTGGTCGATACCATCAACAATGCGATATCGACCAAATCCTATATGCTGCAATGGATATGCAATTCCATCAACCCGAATTGTTCCTTTCAGATCTGTGATTCTCGTTATCAATGTATCAATCTGACCATTATTACTGAATGTTGTATCTAATGGAGGAAGTGTTTTGGAAAAGATGATTTCGATATCTTGATCCGATGACAAAATGCCCTCAACAAAGATCTTTTCTTCATGTGGTAATGTCGCCACATCAACAACTTGCTCGCATGAAGTGAGCATCAATACTAGAAGAATTATTGGAAGGATATTTTTCATGATTCACTTAGAATGAAAATTGCAAACCTATGGTAGGTAAGAATGGGAATAGCGTCAATTGCTTCACAACAGGTTTACTTGTACCAGTTGCGGAATCATATTCCGTTGTTACATATTGTGCGAATGGATTCAATCGATTATAGGCATTGTAGATATTGATATTGAAAACCATCGGAAGTCCAACCCATGTGAATGTATGGGCAAAATTCAAATCAAGTTTATGAAATGCAGGTAATCTATATCCATTTCTTTGACTATAATCATAGGCCACTCTTGTCCATCCACTTCCACTTAAGTCTGGAACAGTATATTTTGCAGTTGGCATAGTGAATGCCTGACCGGTTCCATAAACCCAAGTCGCTCCTAATTCCCAACTGTCTCCAATTTTATATGTCAATGCTAGAGATAGATCATGCCTACGATCATATCGAGGATAAAATGTTCTACCCTGATTAAGCTCTGTAAATGTTCGCGTTGTCCATGAAAGCGTATAACCCAGCCAACCAGTGAGATTACCTATGCGTTTATTGAGGAAGAGCTCCATGCCATAGGACTCACCACGACCAGATGTGAATTGATCTTCTAAAGGCAATCCCAATGTAAATGATGCAGTATCTTTATATTCATAAAGATTACTCATCTTTTTATAATATGCATCAGCAGTGAATCTCCATACTTGATCATTACTGATATATTCAATGCCACCTGTCACTTGATCAGACATTGATGGCTTGATTGACTCCGTTGATGGAAACCACAAATCTGTAGGGAGGGAGATATTATTCCGAATAATCAAATGCAAAAATTGATGCGCTCTTGCAAAGGATGCATTCACATTCCATCCATCTGATACTGCATATCGACCACTGATGCGCGGTTCGAATGCAAGATAGTTTCCATTCTGAAAATAATATAATCGAGAACCGATATTCATAGACAAATCATCCGTCATTTTCCATTCATCTTGTGCATAGAATGCGGCCTCCAATGCATTTCGTGAGGTTGTTCTCAAGAGCAATTCATTAAAAGATGCACCAATTGAATCAGTAGCATTTGAGAAAAATTGATGTTGAATTCCTTCAAATCCAATCTTAATCAAATGATCTTCTCCCGCGAAATACTGCATGTCTCCACGCATCATGAAGTCACGAATCTTAGAGAATGATGAAAAGAATGAAGAGGAAGAACCGCCTGAACCGGATGCGGTTTGTCCAATCTCTGTTCCAAATTGATAATCAGTATAAATCAAACTAAAATTTGTGAAGACCTTTGGTGAAAAAATATGCATCCAACGCGTATTGAATGTGGTATTACCCCAATCGATATTGAATACACTACCCTGATCCTTTGCAGACTCCGGTTCATTCAATACATCTCGACCAAAATATCCACTGATGAATAAGCGATCATTCTCACCCAATTGATAATTCACCTTTGCATTCAAGTCATAGAAATAATATACAGGACTATTCTCGCGTATATCTTGTGAAGAAAGGGATGTGATAGCATCCAAATACATTCTTCTCCCCGATACCATAAAGGATGATTGTTCATTAAGTGGACCTTCAACCGTTAATCGAGAAGCAATCAGTGATATTCCACCTTTGCCGGTTATCTTTTCTTTTGTTCCTTCACGCATGGTCATGTCCAATACGCTGGATAATCTTCCACCATATTCAGCAGGGAAGCCACCTTTGAGCAAATTGATATCCTTCAATGCATCACTATTGAATGTGGAGAGAAAACCACCCAAGTGTGTTGGATTGTAAACAATCACACCATCCAGCAATGTGAGATTTTGATCAGGAGATCCTCCGCGAACATAGAGTCCACTTGATAATTCTCCGACACTCTTCACACCGGGCATTAATTGTAGAACACGGAAGACATCAACTTCACCGCCAATTGCAGGCATTTGTTTGAGAAATTCCGTAGATAATGTCATTGTATTCGTGTATTGGGAGGCCTTCTCTTCGCGATCGGCAGAAACAGTCACTTCCTGTGTGCGTTTTGCACTTTGTTTGAGTACAATATCGAGTCTAGAATCTGCATTGGTGGCTTTAAAGCTAAACGATTTAGTTTCATAGCCGACTGATGAAATGAGGATAGTATATTCACCGGGGGTAAGATTTGGGAGTGAATAATACCCAAATTTATTGGTATATGTTCCGCGTTTTGTAGTCCCATTATTGACAATGCGTACCGTCACCCCGATAAGCGTTTCCTTTGACAATGAATCACTGATGATTCCGGAAATTGTGGAGGTTTCTTGAGCATGCAATTGTAATATTGATGTCAAAAAACATAGATAAGTAATAATTATTGAGCGCATGTACATTGCTATTTGTTGATTGCGAAGTCAACGGCAAATTAGCGAAAAAGTTACATGGGTAT